>NZ_JBTUOC010000026.1:0-26355 GCF_058345725.1 Simiduia sp.
TGCGCTCCATGTGCTTGTGCATGTTTTCGATCATCACAATGGCACCGTCGATCATAGCGCCAATGGCGATGGCAATGCCGCCGAGCGACATAATATTCGCGTTTAAGCCCTGCCAATGCATGATGATAAACGCCACCAAAATACCCACCGGTAAACTGATGACTGCGACCAATGAAGAACGCACATGAAATAAAAACAACACGCATACCAGCGCCACCATTGCCAATTCTTCGGCTAATTTCTGCCAAAGGTTATCCACCGCGCGCGTGATCAGTTCCGAGCGGTCGTAGACGGTGACGATCTCAACACCCTCGGGCAGGCTTGGCTTAAGTGAGGCGAGGCGCGCTTTTACCGTATCGATGGTGGTTTGCGCATTTTCGCCATAGCGCATTGCCACGATGCCGCCCACGGTTTCACCTTCACCATTGAGATCCACCACCCCGCGGCGCATGTCGGGCCCCAATTGAATGTCTGCCACATCGCGCAACAAAATCGGCGTGCCTTTATCATTGACAGTCAACGGAATGGTTTCCAGATCGGCAATGGAACTGATATAGCCGGTGGCGCGGATCATATATTCCGCCTCCGCCATCTCGATGACGCTGGCGCCAATTTCCTGATTACCCCGCTCAATCGCCGCTTGTACCATTGCCAGCGGAATGCCAAAGGCCCGCAGCTTTTGCGGATCAACCTGCACCTGGTATTGGCGCACCATGCCGCCCACACTGGCCACTTCTGAAACCCCGGGCAGCGACTGCAATTCAAATTTCAAAAACCAGTCCTGCAAACTGCGCAGCTGACTCAAGTCGTGCTGGCCGGTGCGATCGACCAAGGCGTAAATAAATACCCAACCCACGCCTGTGGCATCTGGCCCTAACTCCGGTGTTGCACCCTCGGGTAAACGCGGTGCCACCTGACTTAAGTATTCCAGTACGCGCGAGCGCGCCCAATAGAGATCCGTTGTTTCGTTGAAAATGACATACACATAGCTGTCGCCAAAAAAAGAAAAGCCGCGCACCGTCTCCGCACCGGGTACCGACAGCAGCGCCGTAGTTAAGGGGTAGGTCACCTGGTCTTGCACCACTTGGGGCGCCTGGCCTGGGTAGGACGTTTTGACAATCACCTGCACATCCGACAGATCGGGTATGGCATCCACGGGCGTTTGTTTGACGGAATAAAGTCCCACGCCGATCAGTATCAGTGTGGCCAGCAGCACCAAAAATCGGTTGCCCACCGACCAGCGAATAATGGCCGCGATCATAAGCTGCCTCCATGGTGGCTGTGATCCATCGGTGTGGCGTCTTGCCGGCTAGTCGCCAGAATTTTCACAATGGTAAACTCGCCGTTTTCAGCGCGAAAGCGAAAGCGAATTTTTTGCCCTACCTTGAGCGCCGACACATCCAAATCTTGGGCCAGCGCAAAGTCCAGCGTCGCCGCTGGTCGCTGCCATTTGTCCACGGGACCGCGACTGATATTGGCGATACGTTTTTCGCGATCCAGCGAATTAATAAGGCCCTCAACCTCTGCCACATTGGCAGCCGCTGACCGGTGCGCCGTATTTTCAACCGCCATAGGCTGGCCGCCACCCATAATGTGAGTGCCGGTAATTTCAAATCCACTGTCGGTTTTGCTGATTTCCATATGCAATTGGGTGCCCGCTTTGAGCGGCGCCATATCCACGGAATTGGCTACGGAAAAATCCATGGTCATGGCCGGCCAGTCCCACTCTTGCACTGGGTCATGACGTGCCGTTACGGTGCGACTGCCACTATCGGAACTAACAATTTCACCGCCGACCCACACAGATGCAACACCGGCCACGGGGCTCATACGTAAGAAATCAGAGCTTTTGGCCGATTCCGAATCCAACAGAAATTGCGCCGAAGTGACCACCCGATCGCCGGCAGCCAAACCGTCATTAATCTCAATAAACTGACTGTCCATTCGTCCCAGCTGCACGGCAATCGATTTAAAGCGACCGTCGCCCATGGCTAAAACCACCCGGTTTTGATCGCCGGTGCGAATCACCGCCTCGCGCGGAACAGTGAGTGCGGGTTTACCCGCATCGCCTTCGATGACTAATTCCGCAAACATATTGGGCTTTAGCAATCCGGCTTTATTATCAAAGCGAATGCGCACAGGCAGTGTGCGGGTATCGGCAGTTAAGGTGGGGTAGATGTAGGCCAACTCACCGCTAAACGTCTTGCCCGGCAAATGCGGCAGCGCAATGCGGACTTTTTGGCCAGCGCGTAAAAAGTTCACCTGGCGAGCGAAGACATCGGCGGCAATCCACACGGTGTCCACGGCGCCAACACTGAACAGCGTGCTGCCCGGCTGTACGAAAAAACCTTCGCGGATAGACAGTGCTTCCACCACGCCACTCTGGGATGCAAAGTAGGTAACGGTATGGGTGACCTTGCGTTTCGCCACTAACTGCTCAATGTGTTGCTCGGCCACCTTAAGGGCCCGCAAGCGATTTTTTGCGCCGTCAATCAAGCGTTGTTCACCGCGCTGCAGTGCCAATAACAGATCTTCTTGAGCATTCACTAATTCGGGCGAATACAAATCGTACAGGGGCTGCCCCTTTTGGACTGGATCACCCTCGGCTTTCACATACAGTTTTTCAATCCAGCCTTCTACGCGCGGGTGCAGGTGCACCAATTTGTCTTCGTCATAACCCACATAGCCCACGGTGGTAATGCGTGCGCTCAAGGAGCGCACTTCGGCGGTGGCGGTACGCACCCCCAAATTGTTTTCCACCTCGGGGCTAATGCGCACTGTCCCTGGTGCATCGCCGGCCGCAGGCTCGTCGTAAACGGGGATCAGGTCCATACCCATGGGCGACTTGCCGGGGCCGTCGCGCCGGTAGTTCGGGTCCATGGGTGCCACCCAGTAAAGCGGTTGTTTATCTGCTTCAGCAGAGCTGTGTTGCGCCTCCGGCGCGAGCCACAAACCAATGAAGGCGGCGCCCAGCGCAATGCCCAGCGCAAGGGTTAGAAGAGTTTTCATGCTTTTGCCTCTATACGATTGCCCGTGCAATCACACATTCAACGACAGGCCTGGCGGCCAAATTTCAGACGGATTTCGAGTGTGTTAGGCGAGGCGGGGTGGGTGGTACAGAGGATCGGCGAAGAACGATAGGGGATTTTTGTGCGGCGCCAAGTTAGTCGGCAGTGCGGCCGCAATGGGCCAGGTGTCAACGTATTGCACCAGGCCCACGGCCAAACCGCACTGGCTCATATCGCAATCAATGCCCAGGTCGCAACAGACCGCAAGCGGACTCCCGCGCTCGGGTGTGGCGTCCATGGCGTGCTGGCTGTGATCGCCATCGACCATAGTGTGAGCCGCGTGGTCCATCGCGCCAGGCGCCATGTCACTTGCCATGCCGCTCGCCATGGCACAGGGCTGTGCAGCCGCCACCAGTTGCGCGGCAAAGGCCAGCAACAGGGCGAATAACATCAGCTGTCGTAAACACAGAGACATGGGCGGTATCGTTTGCACGTGGAATCAGTGGCCATCATAGCCAGAGTGCACCGGATCGGGCAAGTATTCTGCGTCAACTGGATTCTCAGTCGCGCTAAATACCCATTGGGCCTGGGCCGCGATCGCGAAACCACTTGGTGATAATGGACTTGGTGCCCGCTTCGACCGGCATGCCGTGGTGCTCAGTGGCGGGGTTGGGCGTGCCGTCCGGGTGCAGATTATTCCACACCAAGGCCGTGCCACGGCGCGGGTAGAAGGAACGGTTTAAATGGGTAAAGTGGGTGGCGCCCCCGGCCTCGGTATCGTTCAGATAAATCATAAAGGTCCAGCTGCGCTGGCCCCGGGCGCCGGCATATTTGGCGTACTCGGGCGTATTGGGCTCAAAGTAATCAGTGTGCGCCTTAAACTCCTGGCCCACGGCGTATTTCTGCCCTTGCGTGGCCTCGGCCCAAGCGGGATTTAGCCCCAGTGCGCACGCGATACGGTGGTCTACATCGGACACCAGCGGGTCCTGCATTTGGCCCAGGTCGCAGGTCTGGCTGGTGCGAAAGCCCGTGTGTAGATCGCCCGTGGTCACCGTAGAGGGCCGCAGCCAGGCATCGATCAGTGCACAAATGCCCTGGCAGTGGGCCGCATCTAAAAAATTGGGGATTTCGAATAGCTGTAGCGAACCGTCTGCAATCGCCCTTGCACCCACAGCACTGGGATTTTGCACCAGAGCCGGTTGCGCCAGGGCCCCGTAATCAATCGCCAAGTCGGGCGTCTGCACTGCCGCTTGGCCGCTCATGGCGGCCTGGATGTCGGCGTGACTGAAACCATTGCGCTGTAAAATGGCGACAATTTCCGCGGGATTACACCCGCGCTCGAGGTTGTGCCGCGTCCACGCCTGCCACTGTGGGTCCATAACACCGCTCCTGTGGTTAGCCCCCTAGTGCCGGACGGCCTAACGGGGATTTTTTATTCTGAAAGACAGGCTGCCAAAGTCTACGGTTATTTTCAATCTGGCCGGGCACCCCCGACAGTGATTCAATTAGCGGACAAGACCAAATTGGTCGTGCAGTACTTGTACAATTTCTGCTTTGGGGTCGTCCGACAGGCGCACCGCTTGGCCGGTCACTTTTTCGGCGATGGCGGTATAGGTACGCGAAACATCCATGAGTGCCTCCAGCGGCAGCGCATTGTCGCGCGCCAGCGCCTCGCGCTCGGCCATGCGATCTTTATTGAGCAGTATGTCGGGATCGGGGAAGTGGTTTAGCAAAAACTGGCGGAACCCTTCCTTGGAATTTTCCACAATGCGACCCGCCGCATAGGCCTCGGCATCCCAGATACGGGAGGAGTCGGGCGTGCCCACCTCGTCCATATAGATCAGTTTTTCCCGACCCTGGCTGTCGGTCACATAACCAAACTCAAACTTGGTATCCACAAAGATCTGGCCGTTGCGCTTTAGCGCGTCGCTAATGACGCCAAATCCCTGTTTAAGCAGGGATTCGTACACATCGATATCCGCCGCACTGGAAAAGCCAAATGCCGACACATTGTCCAGCAACTGCTGGCGGGTAATGTTCACATCGTCCGCCTCCGGCACACCGGGGATGCCGCGCAAAATACCCTTTGTGGAAGGAGTAATCAGCAGCTCTGGCAATGCCTGATCCTTGCCCAGGCCCTCGGGCAACTGAATGCCGCAAAAAGTGCGCTCGCCCTTGCTGTAGGCGCGCCACATGGACCCGGTAATGTATTGGCGGCAAATGGCCTCCACCATCACCGGCCGGGCCTTTTGCACGATCCATACAAAGGGGTGCGGTATATCCAGGATATGGCTATCGGCCAGGCCCTGTGCCTTAAACAGCCGAAACCAGTGGTTGGAAATGGCGTTCAGCGCCGCGCCCTTACCGGGCACCCCGCGCACATCGCCCTCGGCCCGCCAAATGCAATCAAAGGCCGAAATGCGATCGCTAATAACCATAATCGCCAAGGGGGCGTCGGGCGCCACATCGTAGCCTTTTTGCGCAATCAGGCGGCGGCTGTCCTCCGCGGAGAGCCAATACACAGAGCGCACTTTACCGCTGTGCACGGGCTTGTCGGTGCGAATGGGCAGGTCGTCGTTTACGGCTAAAACTTGGCGAGCGAGCGTCATGGGGCTGTCCTGTACTGGCGGTGCGCCGGCCCTGGCCGGCGGGAAGGCCGCGATTTTACCAGCCAATCCCGCCAAGAGCACCTATGCCAGTACTACTTAGGCGGCACTATTTAGGTTGAACAGTACTACTTGTAGCGCTCCACCAGAACCATGCCCGGCTGGCCTTCCACGTAGAGGTAATTTGCCCCCAGCGCGCCTTTTTCAACGCGAATCTCTGTGCCGACCTTATAGCGAAAGCGCGAGCGCTCTTTTTCGCGCCAGATGTGCCCGTTTTCCAGTACCAAATAGTACTTTTAGTACTTTTTATAGGGGTCTTGTTTAAATTTCACTAGGCTGGTTCACATGGAGGCAAGGGCGCTTCTTAGACAACAGTCTCATTTACACCTGCAACAATACTTAAGCAAGCAGCAGTAGCACGCTATGTGCACTTAATATTTGCCGTTCTCTTAGAATTGGCTATAAAAATGTGATCCAGGGCATAGATTTCTAAAAAAATATTCGAAATCGGTATTGGCCGCATTTTCAGGGCGTCGCTATAGTGCCCTCCGTCAAACGACACTGGCCAAACACAGCGGATTGGCCCTTCTGAATTGGAATGGAGAGTTACCTTGAACAAAGTTTTTGCCCTGTTATTCGCAACCGCCCTGTTCTCAACTGCTGCGCAAGCGTGCGAAAAGCCCTCTGCGCCAGAACTGCCAGATCCCACAAGTGCCGTAACCGCACAAATGATCAAAGCCAAAAACGACGTCAAAGCATACCTGGACGCCGCTAACGGCTATATTGAATGTGTTAGGGGCAATGCCAGCCGCCACAATGCCATGGTCAGCGAAATGGAAAAAGTCGCCGAAAACTTTAACGCCGCAGTGCGCGCGTACAAAGATCGCATGGCCAACGCGTAATATTCTCGAGCCAGTTGCAAAAAAACCGCGCCATGCGCGGTTTTTTTATGGGGGCGTTTTCTAAAAGGAAATCCGCAATCCAGCCTCAATATAGCCAAAGTCCAAACCAACGGTGCTGTCTAGCACGTCCACTTCAAAGTCTCGATACTTATACCCGGCGCCCACCGCAATGGCTGGCGTAAAGTACCAGTAGCCATTGATACCGGCTTCCTGAAAGGTCACATCGCCCAAATTCGCCTGTTCAAAGTGCGCTTCCAGGGTGAGTTGATCGGCCCAGTTCACATCCGCGGCAACCCCGTACAGCACACCAGACTCACGTCCGCTGCTACCGTCCTCGGCGATATCGCTATTGGCATAGCCACCGTAGGCCTTTAGGGAAAACTGTTCGCCAATGGGCAAGCGCCCACCCACGGCAACCTTGCCAAGTGTTATTTCCGTTTTAACACCATCGAGATCATCGGTAGTGTAATCGTAGCTGCCCTGCCAAAAAGCATACTGTGTCATAGGCACGTGAAACGCGCCTTTGATACCCTGCATGTTCAGGTCTGTGTCATAGCTATCGCCTTCCACCGACGCCTCAGAGGCCACGCCGCCCAAATAGCTGACGTCGAGATTGACACCGTTATCGGCCCAGGCCAAGGGCGCACCGGCCATTGCCAACATCACACACACGCCTATTGCGCGACTAATTTGCTTCATTGCTCTCGCTCCCTCTCAATATCTGGGCGCAATAATGCCATTGTCAGCGAAAATGTCCATCTGACACAGACCAGATTGCCATTGCGCCGAAACCCAAAAATGCTAGGCTGTAGGCAACAATCAGCGTATTAGGGAAGCAGGCAATGGATCTAAAACAAATAATGGCGCAATACAACAACCTGTGTGAAGACAACGATTGGCAGGTATTCCATACACCCAAAAACCTGGCTTCGGCCGTGGCCGTTAGCGCCAGCAAAATCCTGCAACACTACCAGTGGATCACCGAGGAAGAGTCCATCACCCTTGGGCGCATACCACAAAGCCAGGAGCGCATTGAGGCGGGCATTACTGAAACATTTTTCTATTTGCTGGCGCTGGCCAACCGCTCGGGTATCGATCTCGAACAGGCCATTGCCAAAAAGGCCAAGCGCGATGCCGAAGACTTTCAGGGCGCGCCCGATTAATTCAGCGCGCTTTCAGCTTTCCGGTTTGCCCGCCCAGATCCGTCTCACAGTGGAACTCTGCCCACTCAAATCATAATGAGGCTCCCATGCACATTAAACACCTCGTCGCGGCCGTGGCTGCGACCTTGCTCATAGCCGGATGCAGTGATAAGCGCGACGCGTCCGACACAACCGGCAACCTCACGCCCTATACCGCCAGCCAAACAGACCGCTTTGACATCTATGCCGATTACACGCTGGACGCAGATCTCTCGCACTTGTCCGACAATCAGCGCGCCATGATCAGCCTGCTGATCGACGCCAGTAAAATTATGGACGACCTGTTTTGGGCCCAGGCCTACGGGTCAAAACAAGACCTACTTGCGCGTATCCCAGATGGCGCCACCCGCCGCTTTGCAGAAATTAATTACGGCCCCTGGGACCGGCTGGCTGCCGATAAGCCCTTCATTAACGGGATTGGCGAAAAGCCCCAGGGAGCGCAATTCTATCCCGCCGATATGACCAAAGCTGAGTACGAGCGCTGGCGCGCAGAAAACGAGGTAATGCTCGGCACCACCCGCGATTTGGAGCTCTATTCCATGGTGGAGCGCGGGCAAGATGGACAACTACTGGTGGTGCCCTACAGCAAAAAATTCGCCGCGCAATTAAAGCAAGCCGCAGACCTGCTGCGTGAGGCAGCCAAACTGGCCGACAACGCCGAGTTTAAAAACTACCTGAACATGCGCGCCTACGCACTGGAAACCGACGACTACCAGCCCTCGGACATGGCCTGGATGGATATGAAAACCAATCCGGTGGAATTGGTAATTGGCGCCATCGAAACCTATGAGGACTTGTTGTTCGGCTATCGCGCCGCCTACGAATCCTACGTGCTCATTAAAGACCAAGCCTGGAGTGAAAAGCTGGCCAAGTACGCGGCCTTCCTGCCGGAACTGCAGGCCAACCTGCCGGTAGACAAAGCCTACAAACAGGAAACGCCCGGCACAGACGCCGACCTGAATGCCTACGATGTGGTCTACTACGCCGGCCACTCCAATGCGGGTTCCAAAACCATTGCCATCAACCTGCCCAACGATGAACAGGTACAGCTGGAAAAAGGCACCCGTCGCCTGCAGCTAAAAAATGCCATGCGCGCAAAATTCGACAAAATTTTAGTGCCCATTGCACAGCAGCTGATCGCCAAAGACCAGCAGCAATACATCACCTTTGATGCATTTTTTGCCAACACCATGTTCCACGAAGTGGCGCACGGCCTGGGCATTAAAAACACCGTGAATAACAAAGGGCTAGTGCGAACAGCGCTCAAAGAAACGGCGTCGTCCATCGAAGAGGGCAAGGCCGACATTCTCGGCTTGTACATGATTTCTGAACTCTACAAACGCAATCAGATTTCCGAAGGCCAATTGATGGATAACTACGTCACTTTCCTGGCCGGCATTTTTCGCTCGGTGCGCTTTGGCGCCACCTCGGCCCACGGCAAAGCTAACATGGTGCGCTTTAACTTCTTCCGCGATGCCGGCGCCTTTAGCATCGATAAAGAAGGCCGCTACCGGGTCGAATATAAAGCGATGACGAAGGCCATTAACGACCTGTCCAATTTGCTGCTAACACTGCAGGGCAACGGCGACTACGAGGGTGTGGTGGCGTTAATAGAAGAGAAAGGCGGCATGGGCGAAGATTTGCAGGCGGAGCTCGACAAACTCACCGCCGCAGGTATTCCCGTTGATATCGTTTTCACACAGGGTAAAGACGTGCTCGGCTTACAATAAGCTCGCGTTGGCGTGCACCGGCTTGTGTCGGTGTACGCCCCCATCAAACACGCGTCAAATACTCATCAGACCATAGAATACCGCGCAGGCCTTAATGGACCAGGCCGCACTGCCAACCAACAACAGACTTAATGCCAGGGTGCCCGCCTTGCGCAGCGCCGCCACGCAGCCGGCCAGAGTCAGCAGGATCCCTACACCTACGATCCACAGCTCAATGTGGCTGAAAACATCCCAGGTCAATAGCAGGCCGCCACTGTTTAACAGTGGCAAATAGATGAGCGGCGCCAGCGCTTGCTGCGCACTCAAACTACCCAGTTGTGATTCAAAAAAGCCAAGCCAAAGCAGCGCACCAGCCGCGCCGCTGAGCCACATTAGCAAACCTACTCCCGCGCAACGCACCAAGCGCTTCATAACTTCCGTCCTCGATGAATACCGTTTAACACCCATCGCCTCATTAGATCTGCGTGCCGCTTGCATCACTGCGGGCCCACACCCGCATCGATGCGGCCGGCCATCACTTCCGGCGGCTCAAGCAGGTACGGATAGAGGTTCATATCCTCGAAAACCCGGCCCGTTGAATGGCGAGTATTGTCCGCTGCCGAAGCACCAGTATAACGATTTCGAGCAATATCGGCCTGTAATTGGCCGTTGCCAAGATTCCAGTGGGGCTTGGCGGCATTCTCAAAATAGTTCCCCTCCACCAGTGCCTGGGCCGCGTGATTCACGCCAATGGAAAAGTAGTAAATATTTTTCCAATAGTTGTTGAATAAATGTGCGCGCGTGTCCACTCCCGTAAGCTTGGGATTTCTGCCCGCAGTATTTTGCCAAAAGTTGTGGTGCAGGGTCACCATCGAGTTATCAAAGGCGTTGGTGTACCAATGTTGATTACCACACACGTTCGGGTTGTAGCCATCAAAGCGATTCCAACTCAACGTCACATGGCGTGCATTTTTCATATCCACATGGCCATCGCTTATGTATTTAAAGCGCACGTGGTCAATCCATACATGGCTGGCATTGTTCACGCTTATGCCATCCCCCGCCTCGATCAGGCCTGGGTTCACATCGGTAATCGACAGATTTTGAATGATCACGTTTTGCACACCGGTAATATCAAAAGATGCGCCCACCACCTTGGCGTTGCGACCCAAGCCCTTTAAGGTTTTATGGGACGCCACGGGAATACGTGTTTCATTGCGCGTCAGCGTTACCGTGGCATTGTTATCGCTCCCCAGCTCAGTGCAGGTTTGTGAACCCACCGGTACGCGGTACCAGACTTTGCCCGGGTCCTGATGGGCGGGACAAGCCAGTGCACAGGCCACCTGCGGCCGATCGGGCGTGCGGCAGTCAATGCGCGTATGATCCGGGATGTGCACAACCGCCGGCTCGCTTTTCGCCAGCGCAGCTCGCAGGGCAGCACAGCTGGTTACAACTTCAATGGGTGCTGCGCCGCCACCGCTAGTGGTCGCCAGACCATCGGCGCCCGGCGTGTCTGCGAATCCCTGGGGGCGATTGGCGCAGGGTATAGAGGCAGGGTTAAAGTACCAACGCTGGCGGTCGTCGCCAGTGTCTTGCTGCTGAAACACGCGCTCGCCATGACCCGCGCCGGCCACGGTTAACGTACGTCCCGAGTGACGGGCATCCATACGAAAACTGCCCGCAGAGGTTTGCGTCAGTCGCCACTGCTGATTGCCGTGGCCCGTTGCCGGCCACTGCAAAATTTCGGCGCCATCAAACTCTGCGCGGCCAGCCACATCCAGCGTCAAGCCTGAGTGTTTGGGAACAATTGACCAATACCCCTGGCCCAGTGCGCGCAAATAAAATAGTTGATTGTCACTGCCACTGTAGCCCCACTGGTGCACGCGTGCGCCGGCGCCCGTTGCGCCCCCAACTATGTCCAGTACCTTACCCGTACTCGCGTTGACGATGCTATACAGCTCGCCGTCTTTCGGCGCTTCGGTGCACGCGCCATCCGCAAGAGCCGGGGTTGTGCAACACAGTCCCAGCCACACTGCAGCCATTGTCCGCAGACCAATCTGCCGAAGTAAAAACATCATGCGCCTATTGTCCCTTAAAAATTGTAATTGCCGTTACTGGCAAGAGCGGCGCAATCTTTTCACACCCATCGCACTTCACCTACGCCGAGCGCACAGAAGTGTGAAGCGCCGCACCGATTCAATCACAGGCCACAGCGCTGGCGAGTCTTTTCCGAAAAACGAGAACGCAATCCATCGCAATTGGGCGAGCGCTATAAGGCGGCATGACAAAAATACACTGCCAACAATGATACGTGCGTACTCAGCACACAAAAAAAAAGGCCGCCCAAAGGCGGCCAATACCTCTCACACGATTATTGCGCAGTTGCCGGCACCAGGCTCATTACCAATCGCTTGGCAGCAAAATTTTGCTCGGCATCTTGCCACTGGCCGCTGGCGCTAAGCCGGTGCAATCGATCACCTGCGGCCACCCGCTCGGCCAATGCCGCACTGAAATCAGCGAAGTCTAAAAACACCTGCACGCCCGATTCTCCACGCACGGCCAGGGAATAAAGCGCGCCATTGGTGTCGGCGGCCGTCAGTGTGACTGACTCAACATCGGCCAGCGACTCGCGAAAACCTGCCACGTGCACAACACCGGCATCGGCATCAGTTAAGGTGAGCTGTATGCGGTCGGCACCGGCCTCTGCCAAGCCTAGAGATGCCTCATCCCACACAATGTGGATACCGGCACCGCGCGCGTCCACCGCTAAATCAATGAGCGTGGTAGCCTCAAAATCCCACGGATTCACGGCGGTGTTATTCGCAAAATCATAGGCGCTCACCCAGCCGCGCGCCTTGAGGTAATCGCCGGCAATCAAGTTGTGCGGTAAGCCGTTATCCAGTATGCGATAGTTCGCTGCGTCGGTACCGCTCTGCGCCCACTGGTAGGCCGCCGGGCGCCGCCCATTGAACAGTGCAAGCTCGGCCACCATCAGACCATCGGCCGCCTCGATAACTTTTGCCCGCAATTGATTTTTTAACAAACTGATATGCTGGGCCTCTACCTCGCCACCGGCCGTGCCATCGTAAACGCGCAGGCGCTGGCCAATACTGATAGCGGTTTGATCCAACGCCGCAGGCTGACCGGCGTAGGTAATGCGGGTGTCGTCCGTTAGTAAAAACTGCAGGCTCGGGCTCACAATCGCGGCGGCATCCTCGGGCGTAAAACGCACGCCCTGCACCGTCACGCTATTGCCGTCGCGGGCAGTAACCACGCCTTTGATAAATTCGCCGCCAGCCCAGGGTACACTGCTACCGGCAAACACCTGATCAACCAAAAAGCGTTCGTCGCTTTGCACAAAGTGACCGATTGCCACCAGAGGCGTATTCGCAGCCAATGCAGCTAATGCATTAACGCCATCGGCACCGGCATAGCTTTGCTGATCAATTTCATAAACTGCCGCGTCGGATAACGCCAAGGTTATTTCGCCGAATGCGCCGCTGCGCAAGTGAAACGGGCGCAGTGCCAAGGTCACACTCGGTGCGCTGCTGTCCACACTTTGCAGCAACCCGCGCAGGCGGTGTTCGCGCTCGGTATCCAATCGCGGCTCGGCTACCCACACCGCCGCAACCAAGGTGGTGGCACTGTCGTCAGACACATCGTCTGGCGTGCCGGCATCGTCAATCGCGACGGTGTTCGACGCATCTAAATCGAAGTCCAGGGTGAATCGCGCCGGCACACCGGGTCGCAAACGCAGGCCCTGTTCGTCGCCCACACCGGCTAGGTCAATGTCGACGGTGATTTGCGCGAGTGGATTGCCCGCAGTATCCACCGCAGTGGCCGGCAGCACATTGCCCGCCGCATCTTGCGTGACCAGCGAGGCGTCGCTGAAGTCCACGGTAATTTGCGCCCGGGTGTACACACCCACCGGCACCTGAGCCACCGAGAGAATTTCTGTAACATCGGTGTACTGCGCAAAGTCTATGCGCGCTCGGGTGGGTAGCACACTGATCTGATCGCCTGCAGCATTCACCAGTTGCACGCTGTCGAGCGCAACCTCGTACTGCAGAAAATCGCCTTCGGCGTCGGTGATACCGAGCGTTAGCGCCGTAGTGTCTGCGGTTGGTGCAGCCGGCGGCTCAGTGGCATTTGAACCACCGGAACCACCACAGGCAATCAGGTTTCCGCACAGCAATAGCGCCAGTGCGCCGCGCCATAGGCGCTGGCCCGTTACTAATTTTTTCATGAGAAACTCCCAGTCATTGATAACAATCACTGGGTACAACGGGGCTATTGCAAAAAGGTTGACAGAGAAAAGTTATTTCGCAGCTAGCGCGAGTCAGTCCCGCGCCACAGGCCACTGCGCCAGGTGCTGCACCAAATAGCGGTACAAGACTTCATCGGTGCGAGGCACCAAGAGGCGGCGCGCAAAGGCGTCGTGTGGCTGTCTGGCCAAGTGAAAACGCCCCTGCCAATCGTGTTGTGCTTCCAAATAGCGCAACAAAGACAAGCTGACGATACCGAAATCGCAGCGCTTTAATTCCAGCATATCCAGAATGACTTCTTCGCGAGTAGTGGCAAGTTTGCGCAAGGTGCCGCGCTGAATCGCTTCGGTGACACCCACATAATAATTGCCAAACACTACACACACCTGCTTGCCATACAGGGAGCTGGGGCCTTCAAACTCAAAGGGTTGCTGGGCGCGCGACACAAACACGTCGCGGTCAAAAAAAACGGGCGGCGTCCACCAGTAAGTTTTTTCCTCGGCGTCCTTGAACCAGAGGGGATTCACACCTAACACCGGGCCATCCAATTTATCCTGCGCTAATAATCGCTCCACGCGATTGCGGGGCAAATAATGCAGTTCAAATTGGTAGGCCTGTCCTGCCTGGTTAAGAAAACGGATTAAATCGTAATAGCTGCCCTGCGCTTGGTCTCGGTCGATCATGTAGGGCGGCTTGTCGTGGTAGGCATACACGGGTACCCGCTCCACCGCCCAGGCAAACCCGCATAAAAAACTGCCTGCCAATAGCAGCCAGAGCCGTGTTATACGGACGGTGATCGTCAAACACAATGCGGTAATACGCCTCTCCCTATGGTCGCCAAACGGTCGTGTGTAAACGCCGGCGCAACTATTTCATTTTGACCACGGGGCGTTCGGCCTGACTCCACTCCACGTGGTACTTTTTGCCGCGCGGCTTGTCGGTGCGCTCGAAGGTGTGGGCACCGAAATAGTCGCGTTGACCCTGTAACAGGTTGGCCGGCAACACTGCTGTGCGGTATGCATCATAATAGCTTAGTGCCGAACTGAGCGCCGCCACCGGCACGCCCCAAAGGCTGGCATTGGCCACAGCCTTGCGCCAATTGCCCTGATAGGTGGAAATTTGCTCGGCAAAATAGCGGTCCAACAGCAGGTTTTCCAGCTCTTCGTTGCGCTCGTAGGCGTCGGCAATCGACTGCAAGAACACGGCGCGAATGATGCAGCCCGCGCGCCAGATTTTGGCAATTTCACCAAAGTTAAGAGTCCAGCCCTGCTCGTTGGCAGCCGTTTTCATCAAATCAAAGCCCTGGGCATAGGCGCAGATCTTGGCGCAGTAGAGGGCGTCGTGAAGTTGATCGATAATGGCCTCGCGCTCGGCGGCCGAGGGCAATGGTTGGTCGGCACCGGCCAACAGGTCGGCGGCTTTCACGCGCTGATCTTTTAAGGTGGAGATAGAGCGGGCAAACACCGCCTCGCTGATGGTGGGTGCCGGGCAGCCCAACTGCAAGCTGCTGACCGCGGTCCACAGGCCGGTGCCCTTTTGGCCCGCTTTGTCGAGAATCATGCTCACCAGCGGCGCGCCGGTTTCGCTGTCGGCGGTATCCAGCACTTCCGCTGAAATTTCAATCAAATAGCTGTTGAGCAAGCCCTCGTTCCAGCGCCGAAATACGGCGGCCACGTCGGTATCGCTCATACCCAGGGCGTCGCGCATCACTTGATAGGCCTCGCAGATCAGCTGCATATCTGCGTATTCGATGCCGTTGTGTACCATTTTGACATAGTGGCCCGAGCCGCTCGGGCCAATGTAGGCCGCGCAGGGCTCGCCCTTGGCCACCACCTCGCCCGGCGCCTTGCGCTCGATGGGCTTGCCGGTTTCTGGATCGACCTTGGCCGCGATGGCCTCCCACAAAGGCTTGATGCGGGTCCAGGCGTAGGGATCGCCACTGGGCATTAAAGAAGGCCCGAAGCGAGCACCCACTTCGCCGCCAGACACCGCCGTAGAAAAGAGAATGAATTTGCCCTCGTACTCTTTTTCGCGCCGCTGGGTGTCGGTCCACAGGCTGTTACCGGTGTCCACCACTATGTCGTCGGCCTGCAGACCGGCGTCGATCAGCTTGTGGCAGACATCGTCCACGGGGCTGCCGGCGGGCACAGACACCACAATCAAATGCGGTGCGCTCAGGCTCGCCAACAGGTCTGTGTAGGAGTTGCAGGTGAGCACCCGCGGCGGGTTATCGCCGCGCTCGGCGTCGTCCTGGGCGCGCAGGGCCTCTAATTTGGCCTGATCCAGGTCAAAGGCAATGACCCTGAAACCGTTATCCACCAGGTTCATGATGAGGTTTTTTCCCATCACACCGGCGCCAACAAATCCGATATCACATGGCTGGGCTGCTACAGGCATTGCGCGATTTCCTTTGGGCTAAAAAGGCGCCATTTTACGCCAATAAGGCCCACAAGGGGGAATCAATCTACCCCGCCCGCAAAGGCCAGCTACCGGCAGATTGGGCCAGATCAACTATCATTTAGATAATTCTTGGTATAAGTCACCAATAAATAGCCAATGCAAGCAACTTGTATCACAAGAATTGGTAACTTGACCTAAAGATAAGTAGGACTCACCAGAGCCTGCCATGCTAATTTTTTGGGCCTGTAGCTGGGAGCAGAGCAACTACACTCTGAAACCCATGCCGGGCCGGACAGAGCAACCGGCAAGACCTGCACAACAGCCATAAAACGGCAGGCAGAAGCTTATAAAAAGTCTCAATCCACACCACCCAACGGGTAAGAGGTAACAGATGAGCGACAAAATCACCCACGAGCTGCGACTGATGTCCGGCTTCGAGCTGCCCATTCCGACGCTGAGCCTGCTGAAGGCGGACGGGCGCCTGCACACCGGCGCCAAGGCCCCCAAGCTCAGCAAAGAAACCGCCCTGCGCATTTACGACACCATGCTGTTTATCCGCGTGCTGGACGAACGCATGGTGGGCGCCCAGCGCCAGGGCCGCCTGAGCTTTTACATGACCTGCACCGGCGAAGAAGCCGCAGTCATTGGCTCGGCCGCCGCCTTTGAAGACAAAGACATGATCATGGGCCAGTACCGCGAGCACGGCGCCCTGCGCTACCGCGGTTTCACCACCGAGCAGTTCATGCACCAGATGCTGTCGAACAGCAAAGATTTGGGCAAGGGTCGCCAGATGCCGATTCACTACGGCAGCAATGAACTCAACTACATGACCATCTCTTCACCGCTGGCCACCCAAATTCCGCAGGCCGCCGGCTACGCCTATGCGCAAAAGCTGGAAGGCAACGACGCCTGCACCCTGGTGTACTTTGGCGAAGGCGCCGCCAGTGAGGGCGACTTCCACGCCGGCATGAACATGGCCGCCGTGTTGAAGTGCCCCACCGTATTCTTCTGCCGCAACAACGGCTACGCCATTTCCACACCCAGCGAAGAGCAGTACGCCGGTGACGGCATTGCCGCGCGCGGCGTGGGTTACGGCATGAAAACCATTCGCGTAGACGGCAACGATGTGCTGGCCGTGTACGCCGCCTGTGTAGAAGCGCGCAAGATCGCCGTGGAAAATCACGAACCCGTATTAGTCGAAGCCATGAGCTATCGCCTGGGTGCCCACTCCACCTCAGACGATCCGTCTGGCTACCGCTCGCGCGATGAAGAAGACAAGTGGCGCGCCGTCGACCCGGTGCTGCGTATGAAAAACTGGCTGATTGCCAAAAAGTGGTGGACCGAGGCGGAAGAAAAATCAACCCTGGAGGCCTACCGCAAAGAGGTGCTAGACACCCTCAAGGCCACGGAAAAAGTCCCGGCGCCCGATTTGTCCGAGCTAATCACCGACGTCTACGACAAACCCGACGCCAACTTGGAAAACCAAATGGCCGCCCTGCGCAGCCACATCGCCAAGTACCCGGAAAAATACCCGAAGACCGCCGCCAGCGTCACCGGTAAGGAGCACTGATCATGGCTAAAATGAATTTACTGCAAGCCGTCAACAGCGCACTGGATCTGGCCATGGCCAACGACAAGCGCGTGGTGTGCTTTGGCGAAGACATCGGCAAGTTCGGCGGCGTATTCCGCGCCACCAGCAACTTACAAGACAAGTACGGCCGCGCCCGCTGCTTTAACACCCCGCTCACCGAGCAGGGCATTGCCGGCTTTGCCATCGGCATGGCGGCGCAGGGTCACGTACCCGTGGCAGAAATGCAGTTTGCCGATTACATCTTCCCGGCCTTCGACCAAATCGTGAACGAGGCGGCCAAGTTCCGCTACCGCTCGGGCAACCAGTTTAATGTGGGCGGCCTCACCATTCGCACGCCCTACGGCGGCGGCATTGCCGGCGGCCTGTACCACTCGCAATCACCCGAGGCCTACTTCACCCAAACGCCCGGCCTGAAAGTGGTTGTTCCCTCTACCCCTTACCAAGCCAAAGGTTTATTGCTGGCCGCCATACGCGATCCCAACCCGGTCATCTTTTTTGAACCCAAGCGCTTGTACCGCGCCGCCGTGGGCGAAGTGCCCGAAGACGATTTTGAATTGCCGCTGGGCGTGGCCGAAGTGGTCAAAGAGGGGTCAGACATCACCCTGCTGGCCTGGGGCGCACAAATGGAACACCTGCAAGCGGCCGCCGCCATGGCCGAAGCCGAGGGTATTTCCTGCGAGGTGATCGACCTGCGCACCCTATTGCCGTGGGATGTGGAAACCGTGGCCAAGTCGGTCAAGAAAACCGGCCGCCTGCTGATCACCCACGAAGCGCCCATAACCGGCGGCTTTGCCGGCGAAATTGCCGCCACGGTTCAAGAGCATTGCTTCCTGTATTTGGAGTCGCCCATTGCCCGCGTGTGTGGGTTGGATACCCCCTTCCCCCTGGTGCACGAAAAAGAGTACATGCCCGACCAGTACAAAATTTTCGAAGCCATTAAACGCAGCATTCACTACTAGGTATTCAGGAAAGGATAAGACACCATGATTAAAGATTTTATTCTGCCCGATATCGGCGAAGGTATTGTGGAGTGCGAGCTGGTTGAATGGCTGGTAAAAGAAGGTGACACCATCACCGAAGACCAGGCCGTGGCCGATGTGTCCACCGACAAAGCACTGGTACAAATTCCATCCATGTACGATGGTAAAGTGGTCAAGCTCTACTACAAAGAAGGCGATATCGCTAAAGTACACGAGCCCCTGTTCGCCATCGAAATCAACGAGGGCGGAGCCACAACAGAAGCGCCAGCAGCAAAAGCAGAGGCGCCCGCCGTCGACACCAAGCCGCCCGTGGCGCCGCAACAGGCCGCCGTGGACGATAGCGCCGACGTGGCCTTCGAACGCAACACTTCGCGCGCATTAACCACGCCCGCCGTGCGCCGCATCGCCCGCGAAAACGATGTGGACTTAAGCACCGTGCCCGCCACCGGCAAAAACGGCCGCATCTTAAAAGAAGACATGCTGAACTTTTTAGCCGGCGAGAGCCAGCCAAAGGCCAAGGCGAGCAGCACAACAGCTGCGCCAAGCATGGCGCCCTCGGATCGCACCGAACCCATCAAAGGCGTTAAAGCCGTGATGGCGCGCGCCATGCAGGAATCGGTCTCCACCATTCCGCACTTCACCTACGTGGATGAAATTGATGTCACCGACCTGGTAGCTCTGCGCTTGCAATTGAAAGCCAAGTACCCAGACATCAAAATCACCATGATGCCGCTGTTCATGAAAGCACTGTCGCTGGCACTGCACGAATTCCCCACCATGAACAGCCGCGTCAATGAAGACTGCACCGAGATCACCTACCTGGGTGCACACAACATTGGCATGGCGGTAGATTCCAAAGTGGGCCTGCTGGTGCCCAACATTAAAAACGTGCAGTCACTCAGCATTCTGGAACTGGCCGGCGAAATTGCCCTGCTCACCGACAGCGCCCGCTCCGGCCGCGTCAGCCCAGAAACACTGAAAGGCGGCACCATCACCATCTCCAACGTCGGCGCCATCGGCGGCACCGCGGCAACCCCTATCATCAACAAACCCGAAGTAGCCATTGTGGCGCTGGGCAAGATGCAAAAACTGCCGCGCTTTAACGCCAAGGGTGAAGTAGAAGCCCGCAAGATCATGACCGTCAGCTGGTCCGGCGATCACCGCGTCATCGACGGCGGCACCATCGCGCGCTTCAACAACCGCTGGAAAGAGTTTTTGGAAGACCCTGCTAGCATGCTAGTCGCGATGCGCTAAGCGCTGAGTTGTTGTGAAAAAAGGCAGGCCGGGTAACCGGCCTGCCTTTTTTGTGCACAATAGCTTTCTAGCACGCCGCTACTTTTCTGGCTGACAATAGACTTCAAACCCGCGAGTTTTTTTGTCGCTCCTAGTTGGGCAAGCAGAAGCCCAATTCCCCACCCCTTCACCGCTCCAGCATTGCTGTCCTGCAATGAATCGCTCGCGCCACATCCCTGTGGCTTGTGAAGGCCTGGGGCATTGGGCTTTAGCAGGCTGTGCAGAATTCCGCGATTAACTTGTGCCACATAATCAACCACGAATCGGCACAACCTGTGGCCCCTTGCGAAGCGGTGAACGGAGGTTGGCTTTTCTATGACGCAAAATACGCGTGATCTTCGCTACGCTACGGCTGGTGCTGCTTTCTTTTCGCATAAAAGAAAATGAACACATGCGTGTAAGGAATCCATACTCGCCCACACACTTTCCCCCAAGAAACACAGATCATACCCATGGGTTTGTACCACCCTTAACTAGGCACTCTGAATCCCAATCCTCCACCCCTTCACCGCTCCATCATTGCGGTCCTGCAATGAGTCGCTCGCGCCACATCCATGTGGCTTGTGAAGGCCTGGGGCATTGGGCTTTAGTAGGTTGTGCAGAATTCCGTGATCAATAGAGCGCCCCCAAAATACACCCTAAAGAAGCAAACAAAGTCACATTCGCAGAAAGAACGGATGACGCCTTTTTCATCAAGTTGGCATTGCTCATATAGTTTTTGACTCCTTTTGTGTAGCCATCGCCTCCCGTTAATACCTGCCAGCTATTACGCCAACTTTGTGAACGATAAGGCGATAGAAACAGCCGACAATTGTGTTCTCACACCTCAGGTTGCAATCAACAATTCGGGAATATCGGCGCGCTAAGCTCAGAATAAAATAATTTTTAATCCGCGTGATAGCCAGCACTAGGCTTAGTTAGACGTACACCGTAAAGCGAAGTAATCACTAAGCTTTGCAGCCTACGTGAAGCACGTTTGTGGTCCTATAACAGGGAGAATCAGTTATGAAATCAGCCAATGAATTAACAATGGAAGATCGAGAGGTGTGCTTGCTAGCCATGGACATAGTGCCGGAGCTAAGAATTGCGGCACTGGCGGTAAAGCGCTGTCGATCACTTGGCGTTAATTACCCCATAGAGTCAGTCGATACCATTGCCAGCTTTTATGATTGTGAGCGCTTGAGCATCGATGGGCACAGAATCAACAGCGAAATGTTAAATCGGTACCTGCAAGATACCTTGCCCATTTTGGACGATGCCCACTTGGCGCGCGCAGTGTACTTAGGCCTTGGGCGCTGCAATACCGATATGGCTTGGGCACTGCAAGCACCACCCCATGCACGAGAGTTGCTAGACGAAGTGGATAAATTCAGGAACCGTATGTCAAAAGGAGACTGTCATGCCTAGTTTAGGAGGAACTCGATTCACATCTTGCCCTGCAGGGCGCTGGACTTCTGTGTGGGATGGCCCCACCTGGGGCTTTACCTATTTGTGGAGCGCATCCGGCACAGTCACCGTGCGTTGGCGGCGCTGGTCTTCAGGCATACCCTGGTATTCCGAAGGCTCGATATCTGTGGGAGGACAAACCACAGTCCCACATGGCGGCCCCTCGGTTTACATGAAGCTAGAAGTAATGCCGCAGCGCGACGCCTCATTGCGCGCAACATAACTTATCCTGGGATTCGATGGGTCAGAAACCTTAAAATCGCTTTGAATTTTACCTCTAAGGAATTTGACCCATTGATATACGAAGTTTGAACTCCCCCACCAACCCAAGACATCCTTCACCAGCAATACACCATAAATCCGCGGGTTTGTTCCACCCTTAACTGGGTACTCTGAACCCGAATCCCCCACCCCTTCACCGCTCCAGCATTGCTGTCCTGCAATGAGTCGCTCGCGCCACATCCCTGTGGCTTGTGTAGGCCTGGGGCATTGGGCGTTAGCAGGCTGTGCAGAATTCCGCGGTTAACTTGTGCCACATAATCAACTAGGAAACACCACAACCTGGGGCCCATTGCAAAGCGGTGAACGGAGGGTTGCCTTTCTATGACGAAAAATACGCGTGGACTTCGCTACGCTACGGCTGGTTCTATTTTCTTTTCGCATAAAAGAAAATGAACAAAAACATGTATGTAATCCAACCTCTATCAACACCCTTCACCCGGAAAGACAATATGTTTCTATCTAACTGGCAGCCCAGGGAACGCTCAAAATAAGAACTCCGGATAAACAGCTGTTTATCTCACCCCGCCGCTAGTGACGAATTTATTGAACAATGAAGCCAGCTACCGAGATACACCGAAGTTCCTGTAAGCGCAGAGACAAGACCATAAATAAGTAAATCGCCACAGAACTAATAGAGTATAAAATAATCTGAAAATCTTTCCAAAATGCAGAAATTTATGACGCGCTGATTCGGTTTCTGTACTTTCGTCCCTACTATCGAGCACCTCTACTTCTTCACCAACGCCATTTATCCGTGTAGACTCAAACCACAAATAACGTGGAAATACGGAAAAAGCCATGAAAATAGCCACCTGGAATTCACAAGGAAAACCTGATAGCGGCGACAAGAGGAAGATTCTAGAATACTTGTTAACAAATTACTCTTTCGTGCTCATTCAGGAGTGTGGAAAGCTATCTCAAGGCGATGTAGATTCTGTTTGTTCGCATCGACTCATCTACCGTGTGGATCAAGCCGGTGCATACAATGGTCGATGTTCAACATGTATCATCACTAGTCATACCTCACTTAATTTTCAGTCATTCAGCGCCAAATCTGGTAGCGGTAGGAGCATAATTTATACAGACTATGAAGGGGTTCGTATCGGCACATTACATTCTGATGCTGGTGGTTCGGGGGCTTTTGATACGAGAGAAGCTGTAAACTTTATTTCGGCTATAGATTCAATGCCTTTCATTGTAGGCGGAGATTTTAACGCTGAGCCCTCAGACTTATCTGGAAGCACTCGTTCTATACAGATAGGGTCGACGACACGAGGTAATAAAATTTACGCTTCAACAACGAGCGAGCCAACTCACCCTGGATCAGGTAAAAAACTAGATTACTTTTTGCGGAGCGGAAATATTTCAACGTCAAACACAGCACGATATCACCTTCAAGGTGGCGACCACTACCCGGTAGTGACCGAAGCCAAACTTAAATAAATAACCTCAGTCTTTCGGCCGAGTAAGACTATTATTTATCAAACGCGATTAAAATACTTATTCTCTCGAAGATCCAGGCACGTTCTTGATAACAATAGTGCCACCCTTTAATTTTCTCTCGGAAATTAATTGGCCATCTTCATCAGTTGAAATCACTTCACAACCAGAATCCAAAGCTTTTTTTCTTGCTTCAAGTGATGCAGTTTGATCGATACTGGTTATCAAGTCTGTGGGTACGTCAGCTATGTGCTTTTGCATGTGCAGACTTCTCTGGAATATGAACTGGTTCGATTATAGGCCTGCGGGACATTTTCGGAAACACTTAATCTGCAATGCATTAGAAAGCCTGGACAAGATCGGTTTCTGGGTGAGTACGGTGGTTCCATGAATAGGTCTTCGCCAGACCTGAATGGGTTTCTAAATGCTGAAAATCACGTGGCTAGACACCATGAACAGAATAACTAGATCTTATCAACACGCCTGACGTCGCTCTCGCTAATACTCGTTGTCTACGCGTTGCTCCGGCTCTTTGGCCATAAAAGAAAATGAACAAGGTAGCTTAAAGTTGGCACTCTGAACCCCAATCCCCCAGCCCTATCGACTACGAAGCACCAAAACTTGGGGCCCCTTGCGAAGCGGTGAACGGAGGCCGGCTTTTAGGGGACAATTGGGTAGGACACCCAATTGGCAGCGCTTTGGCTCCTGCCATTGCTGCATTAACACATCCCTGTGCGTCAGCAACGATCAGGCAGGACGCCTGTTTTTGCGGCCCCAAAAATCCGGCTGGAGTGACAAATCGTCTGGAGCGATTTGGTCCGCTTTTGCGCCCGCAGGGGCAGCCACATGGATGTGGCTGCGACAACAACCCGATAGGGCGCGACTAATTGTCAGGAACAATTTGGGCCAGCCATGCTGCCTGAAAGGTGGTCGACAGGACGTCGGCCAGACCACCCGGGGTGCGCTTTCTATGACGCAAAATACGCGTGGTCTTCGCTACGCAACGGCTGGTTCTGTTTTAACGCGCCTGACGTCGCTCTCGCTAACACTCGTTGTCTACGCGTTGCTCCGGCTCTTTGGCCACACAAAGAAAATGAACAAAAACCTGTATGTAATCCAACCTCTCTCAATACCCCTCCCCCGGCAAGGCAATGCTTTCTTCAAACGGTATACCGCCCCTAGCAGGGCTTCCCAAAGTGTTTAACTAGGCTGTACATTTACACAGTCTAGCGGTAAGTGTCCTGCTAACAATAGAATACCGACAGCCTGTCGCATATCTTGGCGCTTAAATCATCCTTAAAAGCTATCTTGTTGATTTTAAATAGAAAGATTTGATAAGCCAAAAGTCTTGATTGGAGGATATGCGACAGCGTGTCGTAATTAAACGCGACATCTTGTCGCATAATAAGGCTGTTATATTTCACAAGGTAGTCATGGATAATCGAGCAATACTAAAATCATTATTGGTATCTGCAATTGTCACAACCGTAGTTCTGGCTCTTGCTGGTGGCTACTCGTCGAGTACAACCCCAGATGGTGTAACAACTCATCACTATACATTTGGTTGGTTCGGATTTTGGTTGGTGTTGCTTGGTTTTTTTGTAGTTCCATCTACCTTTGTTGTTGGATATCCGCTATCGCATTTGTTGTTCAGGCTTCGTGCTTTTAATATCTATGTTGTGGCGTTGGCCGGCACAGTTGGAGCCATCGGAGTGGTTGCTGTCTTATTCTCTAAGTACCCACCTGCACCAATGCAAATGATTTATTATGGCTTGGGTGGTTTTGTAGCCTCAGTTACTGCGTTTATTAGCTACAAAAATATAACAAAGCGGTCAAGCTGACGGCTATTCCGTCGCTTGTTTATGTGGCGGTCGCTACGCTGCCACAACACAATCAACTACATAGCCGCAGCTTACCGCGGCGTTAAGCGATTGAAGAATGAAGTGCTACGAGTGTAAATCTGAGATCGAGGAGTCAACCTTAATAGGTGACGATAGGTATTTTGTTTGCAGCGAATGCGGATTTGCTATCGTGGAATCGGAATCCTTTCGAAACACGGCATTGATAATTAGAGTTGAAGTCTCAATTGACTTACCTCCTTTGGACGATGTTGTAGAGGAGCTATATTTAGCTTTTAGTGAATATGCAAGGCCTTCACATTTCACGAGATACAATCATTGTCCTGAATGCGATGATCACAATGAGATGATGAAAAGTGCAACACTTGAAACTCTAGATTCTAAACATCTTGGAAGTGTAGGTTATTCCCCATGGTGCTTTCTTACGGCAGAAGGATTTGCACATTACATGCCAAGGATACTGGAGTTAGCGATTACAGGTAAGGACAATGTTCATGGAGATCTATTCTTAGCTGATATCCTATTTGTACTGGCGCCAGAGCCGGACTATGACAAGTTTGATCGCTATACGGCGCGTCAGTGCAAAGCGGTATTGATGGGCTTGATGCACGCGAATCGTATATTCAGAGAAGAGCTTTTGGAGCTTTTTAAGCATGAAGAAATGGATAAAGCACTGGAGTATTGGGCGAAAAGAGTCGCTTAACAAACGCAAGCAGCCGACTCGCTACGCTCCCGGCTGTTACGGGCGTTATGCAGAATGAAGCGAATGATAATCGCACAAGATTCTGAAGAAATTGGAAAATAGAGATTGCAAGGCCTGGCTAGTTGGGGTGCACTGAATCGCGAATAGGCGAAATAGAGTAGGGCACTAAAGTCTTTTGAAGATAAGTGCCAGGAATCACCATAAAAGTTTGAGAGAAAGCACCACCATATACTGAGCTGCCCAGAGTTGTGGTAGCTTTAATTAAGGAGCGGTGAGAAGGCTCATAAAATCGCATAACAAGTGGTTTTAGGGTCGCCGCAAAAGACGCGGCTGGGACGGCCTACGCTACGCTCCGGCCGCCCCTAAACCAGGCGTTAATGTGCTCTGCATTTTAGTGCATCGCTAGAAATATTGTACGTACTTTGCTACGAAGTTCCGTTCTTGGGGCCCCTTGCGCCGCGGTGAGCGGAAGTCGGGTTTTAGGGGGCAATTGGGCAGGACGCCCAATTGAGCGACGATCAGGCAGGAGCCTGTTTTCGCGACCCCTAAAATTCGACTGGAGCGAACGAGCCCGATAGGGCGCGTAGCCGGGGTGCGTTTCTTTTGGTTCGTTTTCTTTTCGTATAAAAAGAAAATGAACAAACTCCCAGCAGCCATCAAGTATGGAAT
>NZ_JBTUOC010000027.1:0-45050 GCF_058345725.1 Simiduia sp.
GCTGAGCACGGGTGAAGAGGACCTTGAGCTTGTGATGGCCGGCAAGCAGCGCGCCTACACCCGTAAGCTTGAAGGCGACCTGGTCGCTCGTATTAACAGTATCCTCGAGCCCATCGTAGGGGCCGGGAAATACCGAGCGGAAGTGGCCGCAGAAGTGGATTTCACCCAGGTGGAGCAGGCCGACGAAATATTTAATCCCGATCTACCCGCCGTGCGCAGTGAGCAAACGCTCGATGAAACCCAAGTGGGTAACGGTGCGGTGGCCGGTATTCCCGGCGCGCTTACCAATCAGCCGCCGAACGACGGTGCAGCGCCCGAGCAGGCAGCGCCAGGTGGCGCCGCAGACGCGGGCGGCCAGCCGCGCCGGGCCAGTAAACAAGCCACGCGAAATTTTGAACTGGATAGAACCGTAAGCTATACCAAACACCAGTTGGGCAAGCTTAAAAGACTTACCGTTGCCGTGGTGGTAGACGATAAACTGGTGCCGGGTGAGAACGGTGCCGAGCGCAAGCTGTGGACGGAAAACGAACTAGAGCGCCTGTCGATTCTGGTGCGCGATGCGGTGGGTTACTCGGCCGCCCGTGGCGACAGTGTCAATGTCCTTAATTCGCCGTTTCTCGGTGTCGAAGATATCGAGATTGTCGAGCCGGAAATTTGGCAGCAGGAGTGGTTTTTAAGTCTGGCAAAGCAGCTGGTGGGACTAATCATTGTACTGGTGTTAATCACCGGACTACTGAGACCCGTATTAAAAAGCTTGGCGGTGTCAGGCCAAAAAGCGAAAGAACTCGAGAACGCCAAAGAAATGGCGGCACTGGAAGAGGCGGGCCTAAGCGGCTTTGAAAACCTCTCCGATGAAACCGTCACCCTGACTGGCGGAGATGGTTTGGCACTGCCTAGCCCCGAAGAGAGTTACGAGCAACAAATAAACATCATTAAAGGCTTAGTTGCCGAAGACCCGGGCCGCGTTGCGCAAGTTATCAAGCGTTGGGTAAATGAAGAATGAGTGATCAGAAAACCCCAGACAAGGCTCAGGGCGACCAAAAGCCAGTACTGAAGATGTCCAAGGTGGATCAGGCTGCCATTTTGCTGATGTCCATGGGCGAAGCCGATGCCGCGCAGGTGTTAAAACATATGGGCCCGAAAGAGGTGCAGCGCGTGGGCACCTCAATGTCGCACTTAAATAACATCCAGCAGTTTGAAGTAGAGGCGGTAATCTCCAACTTTTTAGACGAAGTGCGCACCTTGACGGGTTTGGGCATGGGGGCAGACGGCTATATTCGCAATATGTTGGTAAGCGCCTTGGGCGAAGATAAAGCCAACGGCCTGATCGATCGAATTCTTTTGGGCGGCAATACCACGGGGCTGGATACGCTCAAGTGGATGGAGTCGCGCTCTGTGGCAGACATTATTCGCAATGAGCATCCGCAAATTCAAGCCATTGTTATCGCTTACTTAGACAGCGACCAGTCCGCCGAAATTCTGGGCTATTTTCCCGATAAAGTACGTTTAGACATAATGATGCGGGTGGCGTCGCTCGATACCGTGCAACCCAGTGCACTGCAGGAACTCAACGATATTCTAGAGAAGCAGTTCTCGGGCAATGCGGGCTCTCAAACCAAGGCGATGGGCGGCGTGAAAGTGGCCGCAGAAATTATGAACAACCTCGAGAGCTCCATCGAAGCCGATTTGATGGAGTCCATCAAGGAAGTGGACGAAGACCTGGGTACGCAAATCCAAGATCTTATGTTTGTGTTCGACAATTTGCGCGATGTGGACGACCGCGGTATTCAGGCGCTGTTGCGCGAGGTGTCTTCGGAAATTCTTATTGTGGCACTCAAGGGCGCAGACGAAGCGCTGCAGGAAAAAATATTCAAAAATATGTCCAAGCGTGCTGCCGAATTACTGCGCGACGATCTGGAGGCGAAAGGGCCTGTGCGGGTTTCTGAAGTTGAAGGCGCCCAAAAAGAAATTCTTACCATTGCGCGTCGCATGGCCGATGCCGGCGAAATTATGCTGGGCGGTAGTGGCGACCAGATGATGTAGCGGCAAGTCAATTCTTTGGGCGTTAATTTATGAGCGGTGCCGGTAAAAATTACATCAGCGCAGAAGAAGCCGCCAGTGCTGTGGCCTGGCAGCTGCCGCAAGTGGGGCAGGGCCAACGCATCCCCTCCGCCGAGAAGGAGGCGCGCGAACGCGAGCAGCGCGAGGCGGAAAAAGCCAAGGAGTCCGTGGAAGATGTGGAGCCTTTAGCGCTGCCAAGCGCAGAGGAAATAGCCGCCGTGTTGGAGGCGGCGCGCGAGGATGGCTACCAAGAAGGCTACCAATCTGGTTTAGACCAGGGCCTTGAAGAAGGGCGGGCGAAAGGCATAGAGCAGGGATTGGCGCAATCCTTGGCAGAGTCAGAACGCCTGCAGGCTCAGCTGCGCACGCTCATAGAGGAATTGAGCGGGCCATCCACCGAGCGACTGGGCGCTCTGGCAGAGCTGCTGGTGACGCTGGTAAAACGGCTGACGCAAAAATTAGTGCACACCGAGCTGTCTGTTCCGAGCCCCCATATTGAAAACTTAGTGCAAGCCTGTATGCAGGAACTGCCGGCCTTAAAACCGGGAGTAAAGGCAATTATTACATTGCATCCCGATGACCTGGCTTATCTGCACGGGGAATCGCTAATGTCTGAGCTTATGGATCGCTGCGATTGGCGAACCGATGAAAGCCTGCAACAAGGAGGATGCAGTGTAACCACGCCCGCGAGCCAACTGGATGCGCGCACGGAAGTGCGCCTGGCGGCCGTGTTACAGGCCTTTGAGCAGGGCCAGCTCGCCACAGGCGAGGCGCCCGAGCCGAGTGCAACGGCCAGCCAGCAGGCGATCAGCGAAACAGAAGCCGAAAATAGCTCAGGGGCGCCTACGCCGCCGGATGATCCCCATGTGGAGTGAACTGCAGGCCCAGCTGGCCACGCTAATTCCCACCGACGATTCCCCCTATCTGCCGCCGTTGGAGGGAAAGTTAACGCGCGTGGTGGGTATGACCCTGGAGGCCGAAGGCATAGATGTTTCTGTCGGTCAGGCCTGTGAGCTCATGACCAGCGCGGGGCCGGTTTCTGCGGAAGTGGTGGGCTTTAGTGGCGACAAGGTGTTTCTCATGCCTATGGCCAAAGCGTCTAATTTGCGGGTGGGTACCCGCGTCAGACCCAGTGCCACCGGCAACGGTATTCTGGTGGGGCCCGGGCTGCTGGGGCGGGTGATTAATGCGCTGGGTCAGCCGTTGGATCGAAAAGGACCGCTCGCACAGGTGCACGTGTCTGAACTGGGTCAGCAAAGTATCAACCCCTTAGACCGCCACCCTATCAGCGAGCCGCTGGATGTGGGTATTCGGGCCATCAATGGCCTGCTCACGGTCGGTAAGGGGCAGCGTATTGGCCTGTTTGCAGGTAGCGGCGTCGGCAAGAGCGTGTTGTTGGGCATGATGACCCGCTTTACCGATGCCGATGTGGTGGTGGTTGGTTTGGTGGGCGAGCGCGGACGCGAGGTCAAGGAATTTGTGGATCACATCCTCGGCGAGGCGGGCCTTAGCCGCGCGGTGGTGGTGGCATCACCCGCAGACGATGCGCCTTTGCAAAGATTGCGCGCCTCACACCTGGCAACAGAGATTGCCGAATACTTTCGCGATCAGGGTCAGAGCGTTTTATTGCTAATGGACTCCTTGACGCGCTATGCCCAGGCACAGCGCGAAATTGCCCTCGCCATCGGCGAGCCTCCGGCTACTCGGGGCTATCCGCCATCAGTCTTCGCCCGCTTGCCTCAATTGGTAGAGCGCGCGGGTAACGGTGCCAAAGGGGGCGGCTCCATTACGGCGTTTTACACTGTGTTGACCGAGGGCGACGACCTGCAGGACCCAATCGCCGACTCGGCGCGCGCCATTCTGGACGGTCACATCGTATTGTCCAGAAAACTCGCCGATGAAGGGTTGTATCCGGCCATCGACGTGGAGGCCTCGATAAGCCGGGTTATGCCAAACGTTGTGACTCCGGAGCACTTGAAAATGGCCCAGCAATTTAAAGGGCTGCAATCGAATTACACGCAAAATCGGGATTTGGTGAGCATTGGAGCTTATCAGCAGGGCGCCGATCCCGCCCTCGATCGCGCGATTCAAAAGCAACCGCACATTAAGAATTATATCCGCCAATCATTGGGTGAGCCGGTGTCCTTTACCGCTGCCAACCAGCAGTTGATGCAATTGCTACAGGATGTGCCGGATAAGGGGCGGCCGCTCGACCCGCGCAATAGTCCATGAGCCGTCTAAAACGCGCAGCACTGGTTGCTCGGCTTGCCAAGCGCAAGGAAGATCAGGCGGCCGAATTGTTGCGACTTTGGCGGCAGCGAGTGACGGCGCAAAGCGATCAATTACAGGAGTTGCACCGCTATCAGCAAGCTTACTTGGATGCTGCCAGAGCGACGCAGCAAACACTCCACGAGCTGCAGGCCAATCGCCAGTTTTTAACCCAGCTGGACAAGGTGGTGACCGAGCAAACACAGCGGCTTGCGCAGATGGAACAACAATTTTCGGCTTATTGTCAGCAGTGGCGAAGCCTGCACCAGCGGCGCAAAATGCTAGAGAGCTATCAGGATCGATTAGCCGCGGAAGCGCAACAGGCGCTGGACCGCCAGTGGGATAAGTTGTGTGACGAGCTGGCGGCCAGACCCCGCACCACCGATCATTAATAGCACCTATCACCGCGACAAATCCGGTCAGTGCGATCTGCAATCCTATTTCGTTGACGAAACAGCTCCCGGCACCTTGGTCTAAGGGGGCACTGTTGCGGTGCACATCGTTTATCGCCCGATTGGAACGGGCTTGCCAGTCATTGGCGCTACCGGCGAGTGTGGCAACTTGGTTGATGAACCATTGGATTGAGACTCTGTCTATACGTACAAGCTTGGCCTATAGTCCACTAGCTGCAATAGACGGCGTATGGGCGGGCAGGTTAATAGGGCAAATACTGATAATGGGCTATGCTTGTTATTGCATTGGCTAGCCAGCTTTACTGGCGTCCAGCGGCCCTATCATTGTACGCTGTGGCCAGCCAAGTGAACGCAGTGGCGTTAAAACAACGTGGCGCAGTATTCGTTAGAACAAGGAAACATCTATGGGTATTCGTACCAGTTACTCTGCAGACACAAACTCACTGATCATTGCCGTTGAGGGGCGCTTTGATTTTTCGGCGCACCAAGAGTTTCGCGCTGCCTATGAAGAGGCCGACCCCCAGCCTCAGAGCTATTGCGTAGATATGAAAGACACCAATTACCTAGACAGCTCAGCCCTGGGTATGTTGCTGTTGTTGCGCGACCACGCCGGCGGCGATGGCGCGCAAATTACCATTGAAAATTGCAGCGCCGATGTAAAGAAAATCCTCACCATTTCAAATTTTGAACAACTATTCACAATCAAGTAATTAGCTAACCGGGTAAGCGTCTATGAACGCCGCGACAGCGCTGACGATTCTGATTGCAGACGACACCAAAACCGATCGCATGATCCTGGAAAGCATCGTCAAGAAAGAAGGGCACCAGGCGGTGAGCGCCGTCAACGGCAAAGAGGCCGTTGAAACCTTCAAGTCAGTGCGCCCGGATATCGTACTACTCGATGTGCTGATGCCAGAACTGGATGGCATTGGAGCGGCTCGCGCGATTAAGGCGCTGGCCGGTGACGAAATGGTACCGATCATCTTTCTCACCTCGCTCAACGACACTGATTCACTGGTCAGCTGCCTGGAGGCCGGCGGCGACGATTTCCTAACGAAGCCCTATAACCGGGTTATTCTGCAAGCCAAGATAAAAGCTTTTTCCCGCATGCGCGACATGCACTCCACGATGCGCAAACAGCGCAATCAAATCCAGCGCAATAATGACCACATGTTGCAAGAGCAGGCGGTGGCCAAGCAGGTGTTTGATAATATTGCCCACAGTGGGTGCTTGCACGCGAGCAATGTGCGCCACTTTATGTCGCCGTTGGCGGTGTTTAACGGCGATGTTTTGGTGGGGGCATTGCGCCCATCCGGCAGCATGTTGATTCTGCTAGGCGATTTTACCGGCCACGGGTTGCCTGCTGCCATAGGGGCCATGCCGTTGGCCTCTACCTTTTATGGCATGGCACACAAGGGCTTCTCGCTCACTGACATACTCAGGGAAATCAATCAAAAGCTGAAAACCACCTTGCCCGTTGGTTTGTTTTGTTGTGCCACCATGGTAGAGATGAATTTTCAACGCAATTACGTGCGAGTGTGGAATGGCGGGTTACCCGACTGTTTTATCTACCGCACGAAAACCGGCAAAGTGGAAATGGTGAAATCTAGCCACCTGCCGCTGGGTGTGGTGGGTGGGAAAGATTTTAAAGACGACACCTGTTTTATCGAACTAGACCCAGGTGATCGGTTGTTCCTCTGGTCCGACGGCATCCACGAAGCGCGTAATGACCAAGGCCAAATGTTTGGCGAGGCGCGACTGTTGGACGTGTTTGAGCGCGTCGATGCAAGCGATGCAATCTTTGACGAGATACTGCAATCGGTGCAGACCTTCGTGGGTGCAGGCGAGCGCGATGACGACCTCTCGCTGGTTGAGCTGTGTATGGCAATGCCTGACAACCTCGAGCAATTGCAGGAATCCTACGGGGCCACTGCTGCGCGGGGGCTCACAGAATGGAACCTGAATTTCGAAGTGAAAGCGGCGAGTTTCCGCTATTTCGACCCATTACCACTGCTGCTTAATATTTTGCAAAGTGTGCCAGGGCTGCGCAAATACGGCGGGAATCTTTATACCATACTGGCCGAGCTGTATTCCAATGCACTGGAACACGGTGTGCTCGAGTTGGACTCCGCCCTGAAGAAGTCGGCAGATGGCTTTGTAAAATACTATGCCTTGCGCAGCCAACGACTAGAGGAAACCAAGGGCTCTGTAACATTTGGGATTGGTCATAAACTCACCAGTGCCGGTGGACTGTTGACTATCAATGTCAAAGATACAGGCAAAGGTTTTGATTACAGCCGGTATCAGCGCAAGGATGAAAACCTGACCTATTCGGGTCGCGGTATGAATTTGCTCAATGACCTGTGCCACAGTCTGCGCTATAAAGGTAAGGGTAATGAAGTAGAAGTGGAATTTGCCTGGCAAGACGACCACTGAGGTGTTTAAGGCAGGCAACTTGGCGGGGCATATCACCTGCCACTCAAGCAACAGGTAACGGGCGGAACACTAGATGAGTAACCTGGATACAGCGGCTATCGAAACCCTAAAAGAAGTCATGGAAGATGAGTTTAACCTGCTACTTGATACTTTTTTTGAAGATTCTGTCCAGCGTATTCAGGATTTGCGCAATGAGTACCAACAGCAGAATGCCGAGGCATTTCGGCGTTCAGCGCACAGCCTAAAGGGCAGCGCATCTAACCTCGGTGCCACCGGGCTTGCGGGTTTGTGTCTAAAGGCCGAAGAAATGGGGCTGAGCGGTGACCTTAATGGTGCCGAAAGCCTGCTTGAGCAAATCGACGCCGAATACCGCTCGGTGTCTACCTCGCTAGAATCCTATCGCTAACTCCCCTCGCTACTCAACCTGGCCGCCATTTTGCATTGTTTAGGTGTGTCGCGATTTCCGATTGAATAACATTGAGTTGTCACTTCGGCCTATTTTAAAAACCTCATAAAATCAATTGGTTAGCGATACATAGAAACCCGTGCTGGGAGCCCTTTGGCGGGCGCTGGCCAGGATTTGTCGATTGCCGGCAACAGATTGCCGGTCTGCGGGAGAGAGATATGGCTTCGAGTATTGCGTCGGTATCAGGATTATCGCAATTGATGGGTATTGGGACGAAAAAGTCCGGCGAAAGCGAGGCTTTTAGAGCCACCTTTGACGACGTGCGCGAGGCACATGCGGCAAAGGAAAATCCCGCGTCACGCGCGCGCGGCCGCACAGTCCCTCGGAATCACGAGCAACCGCCTGCAACGCGTGGCCGCGAGCCAACGCCGCGTGCAGACGCGCCTCATCGTGCCAGCCACACAGCGGCACAGGAACAGGCGGATCAGATCCAAACACCGGCAAGGCGCAGCGAGCACGACGAGTTAGACGCGCCGGCAATGCCGACAATAAGTGAAAATGCTCAAGGACGCGAAACTGAGCCAGTGGTGGCACAGGGTCTTATCCCCGTGTCCAACATGCAGCCCGAGCTCACTGAAAACCTGGTTCCGGCGCTGGCGGCAGGCGCGCTGCCTATGGCTGAAACAGACGCTGCGTTCACCTCTCAGCCCGCGGATGTGCAGGCGGCAGCGTCGATAACTGCGTTAGTTGCCGCGCCCGCTGCCACCGGCGGACTGGCCTCGGCCGAGCAGGTGATACTCGCCCCCCAAGGCGCCGACACCTTAATACTGCCCACGGGCGCCATGGCCACATTGGCGACGCCGCAGTCGGCCGGTCTCGTTGGGAATAACACACGCGCTATTAAGGTGGACGAGCTATCCACGCTAAGTGTCACTGTGTCGGACGTTGACGCATTGGCCGAAACACTTGATAGCGGTTTACTAAAGACTGCCTTAGCCACCGACAAGCCGGGCGCTGTGGCCACGGCTGTCAATATCCAGACCGTGGATGGGGGTAAAACATTATTACCAACTGTAAACGCCAATTTGTTGGCAGAGGCGGCCTTGCTGGACAAACCAAAAACAGAGGGCGGCTCCTTGGTGCAGCCGGAGCTGCGTAGCGGCACCGGCTTGGCCACGGGCAGCGCGATAAATTTCCGGGCGCCGCCATTGGAAGGGGCCGCTAAAAACTTGCCTGTCACAGTTCCTGTGAGCCAGCCGAATTGGGGGCAGGCGACGGGCGAACGAATACTCTGGATGGTGTCGCAAAAGCTGCAATCGGCCGAGCTGCAACTAGACCCACCGGAGCTGGGGCCCTTACAGGTGCGCATCAGTGTGCAAAATGATCAAGTGAGCTTGAGTTTTGTGAGTCACAGCGCGCAGGTGCGCGATGCCTTAGACCAACAGGCGCTGCGCTTGCGGGAAATGTTTGAGGGGCAGGGGCTGGATCTGGTGGATGTGGACGTATCTGATCAATCCTTCCAGCAACAACAAGAGCAAGCGCAGCAACAGGCCCGCACTGGCACTGATGCAGAGGATGTGGCCTTAGAGGCGCCAGTGATTACGCCGGCCAGTTTGCACCTGGTGGATCACTTCGTATAAATCCCAAGTCCCGTCTCGCCGGGCTGCCAGGCCCGGCGAAATAGCTGCCCTGCGTCTGACCTTTCGACCTGCCGACTGTTATACCTGCCCGTCTCGATTGCCGTTGCGTATTGCCACTGAACTACACTAGTGGGGAAGCAATACTGTGCCTGTTAGACTCGAATGGCACGGCCTTTGCTGGAACCCCCATAAGGGGGCTAATTCTCGCCAAACTGACGGACTTTTGACATGGCAGAAGAAGAAGCGACGGATGTAGCCGTCGAAGGTGGTAGTAAAAAGAAACTGATCCTTTTAATTGTGCTGGGCATGGTATTGGTGGGTCTCTCAGTAGGAGGAACGCTGTTTGCCTTGCAAATGTTTAACGAACCGACTGTGGCCGTGGAGGGAGAAGAAGGGGAAGAGGGCGAAGTCGAGCCCGCGGCACCCAAGTTACCTGCCGTTTACTTTCCGCTCAAGCCTCCCATTATCGTCAACTTTCAGTCGCGTGGACGACAGCGTTACTTACAGGCGGAAATTTCTCTAAAAATTCGCGACCCAGAGGTGGTGGCGGCAGTGGAGTTGCATATGTCCATGATTCGCAATGCGCTGGTTATGTTGCTAAGTGGACAGGTATACGAAGATTTACAGACGCCAGAGGGTCGCGAATTGATGCGTCAGCAGGCGTTGGAAGAAATTCAACGGCTTGTGGAAAATGAAATCGGCAAGCCAGGGGTGGAGCAGGTACTGTTCACTAATTTTGTCATGCAGTAGGGGTTGGCTGTGCAAGACTTACTCTCACAAGACGAAATCGATGCGCTCCTTCACGGTGTAGACGATGGCGACATAGATACCGATTCGGATGAAGATCCGGGTTCGGTTAAATCCTATGATCTTACCAGCCAGGACCGTATCGTTCGCGGCCGGATGCCCACCCTTGAAATGATCAATGAGCGCTTTGCACGCTACACCCGAATCAGCATGTTTAATTTGTTGCGTCGCACGGCGGACGTTTCCGTTAGCGGTATACAAATTCAAAAGTTTGGCGAGTATGTTCACACCCTGTACGTGCCAACCAGTTTGAATATGGTGAAATTTCGGCCGTTGCGGGGCACAGCACTGCTTATTCTCGATGCGAAATTAGTATTTAAACTGGTTGATAATTTTTTCGGTGGCGACGGTCGCCATGCCAAAATCGAGGGGCGCGAGTTTACACCCACCGAATTGCGAGTTGTGCAAATTGTGTTGCAGCAAGCCTTTATCGACTTGCGAGAGGCCTGGAAAGCGGTGATGCCCATAGAGTTTGACTACATCAACTCGGAGGTTAACCCCTCCATGGCGAACATCGTCAGCCCCAGTGAAGTGGTTGTGGTGAGCACCTTTCATGTCGAGCTGGATGGCGGCGGCGGTGAGTTTCACATTACCTTACCCTATTCAATGATTGAACCCATTCGCGAAGTACTGGATGCGGGGCTTCAAAGTGATTCAGACGATCAGGATGAGCGTTGGGTCAAATCCCTACGCGAAGATGTGATGGGTGCCAAGGTTCAGCTCGAGTGCGATATAGCGCGCCGGCAGATTACCTTGCGCGATATTGTCGAGCTGAAAGCCGGCGATGTAATCCCTATCGATCTCCCAGAAAGTCACATTATCACTGCGAATGGCGTCCCAATTTTTAAAGCAAAGTTTGGTCAGTCTCGAAAAAATTTGGCCTTCTCTGTGCAGGAATTTATTGACAGAAGTAAACCCGGCTATCTCAGTGACATTGGTTTTGAGTAGTTGCAAAACGTTTAGGTAAAACAGGATCTAGCCATGAACGACGAATTACCCCCCGAAGACGACGATACCGAACCCGATCAAGAGGCTATGGCCGATGAGTGGGCGGCAGCCATGGCGGAGCAGGGCGACGAAGAAGAGGATGAGGCCGAACCTGAGCAGCCGGCGGCCAAGTCGATGCCACTTGATGAGTTAGAGCCTGTTGTCTCTCCCAGTGCACATAGCCAGGATCTGGATACCATCCTGGATATTCCCGTCAGTATTTCGATGGAGGTAGGGAGTACCTCTATTACAATCCGCAATCTACTGCAGCTTAATCAGGGATCGGTTATCGAGCTGGATCGGCTGGCCGGGGAGCCACTTGACGTACTGGTGAACGGCACGCTGATTGCTCACGGAGAAGTGGTGGTTGTCAACGAAAAATTTGGTATTCGCATGACGGATGTAGTCAGTCCATCTGAACGCATTAAACGCTTGAGGTAAGCCATGCAGTGGCTATGGATTAGTGCAGAAACCGCGGTGCCAAAGGCCACGGCAGGTGTCTTGGTAAAGGGCCAGTCAGCTGCCGATATGGCAGTACAATTGGTGCAAGTACTGTTTTCCTTGGGTCTTGTGGTTGGATTGATTTTTGCGATTGCGTGGTTTATCCGTCGCAATCGCCATTTCACCCAGACAGACAGACAGATTCAGTTTGTCGAGCGTATGTCGCTGGGAACCAAAGAACAATTGGTATTGGTGGAAGTGGCAGGCGAGCGATTACTGCTGGGCGTCAATGCCGGCGGCATCAATACACTACACCATTTTTCAGCGCCTTCCAGCGCACCATCTTCTAGCACAGTTGCCGCTGCAGCCAATGGCAAATGTGCAGTCGAACCCGAAAAGCCGGCGGGTTTGAAGGCTTCTGGCGAGGGGCCCTCCTTTGCCAGTTTTCTGTCGGGTATGCTTAATCAGAAGGTCTCTGGCTGATGTGGCGAGCTTGTTTAATTGCGATCCTATTGGCAATGTTAAGTGGCCTGGCGGCCGCCGATGATTCAGGTGCCGGGAACAGCCTACTGAATAATTTAAGCGGTAAGGGTATACCTGCTGTGTCGTTGACTACCAATCCCGACGGTAGTCAGGAGTACACGGTTACCATTCAGATTTTGGCGATTATGACGTCGTTGACGTTATTGCCCGCCATTCTCATGATGATGACCAGCTTTACCCGTATCATCATTGTCTTTGCGATATTGCGACAGGCATTGGGGCTCCAGCAGTCGCCTTCAAATCAAATTCTTATTGGTTTAACGTTATTTTTAACGCTTTTTATAATGATGCCGGTGTTTACTCAGGTGCACGAACAGGCCGTTACCCCTTATTTAGAGGAGCAGGTGACATCGTCTCAGGCGTTAGATCTGGCCATTAAACCTTTTCGGGAATTTATGCTCGGACAAACCCGCGAGTCTGATTTGGACTTGTTTTTAGACATTGGTCGCTACGGCGATGTGGCAAGTGTGGACGACGTACCCATGTCGGTATTGATTCCGGCCTTTGTCACAAGCGAATTGAAAACAGCCTTTCAAATTGGCTTTATGCTGTTTATTCCTTTTCTGATTATCGATTTAGTGATCGCCAGTGTATTAATGGCCATGGGTATGATGATGTTGTCCCCGCTCATTATTTCACTGCCCTTTAAAATCATGCTGTTTGTTCTAGTTGATGGCTGGGCCATGGTTATTGGTACCTTAGCCGCAAGTTTTGGAGTCTGACATGACGCCAGAAGTGGTGATGGACCTCTACGCCGACGCCTTCTTTTTGGCGGTGATGGTTATCGCCGTCATTGTGGGGCCGAGCCTCATTGTGGGCTTGATTGTGAGTATGTTTCAGGCTGCCACCCAGATTAACGAACAGACGCTGAGCTTCTTGCCGAGATTATTGGTCACTTTAATAACGATCATGATTGCCGGTGGCTGGCTTTTATCTGAATTTATGGATCTGTTTAATCGAACATTCCAGCAAATCCCCTTGTTAATTGGTTGACATAGTGGACTTCTCCGCAGATTTGTTAACCGGCTATATTCTGCAGTATTTCTTACCATTAGTGCGGGTATCCGCCTTTCTGTTGGCGGCGCCGGTATTCGGCTCTCGGCTGGTGAATGCCCGCGCCAGGCTACTGCTGGCAGTATTGCTAACCTTGTTGGTTGCACCGCTTTTACCTGAATTGCCCGCGGTATCGGGCTTTGGGTTGGAAACCTGGTTGCTGGTCTTGCAGGAATCGCTTATAGGCCTTACCGCTGGATTCTCCATGCAGCTTGCTTTCCAAGTGGCGGTGCTCGCGGGACAATACATTGCTATGAAAATGGGGCTCGGTTTTGCCTCTATGAATGACCCCGCGAGCGGTTTAACGGTCACCGTGGTATCGCAGTATTATTTGATGCTCGTCACCTTGTTATTTGTGGTGGGCGATGGGCACCTGATGATGTTGCAGCTGCTGGCAGAGAGTTTTTACACCACCCCAATTGGTGTCAGCATGCCGCTGGCATTGCTGTGGGATCTGGTTATGGCGGGCAGCTGGATGTTTGGGGCGGCGTTGTTGATCGCATTGCCCGTACTGACCTCGTTGATGATCGTTAATATCGGTTTTGGCGTGATGGGGCGCTCGGCGCCGCAAATGAATATCTTTACGGTGGGCTTTCCTATAACGCTAATTTTAGGCGCTTTTCTAATTTGGTTTGGCTTTACGACCTTTCTTGGTAACTACACCCAATTTATGCAGGATGGCTTTGCCATTTTGCGTCACATGCTAAATATTCCTTAGGTTGCAGTCATGGCAGAAGACAACGACAGCAGTCAGGAAAAAACGGAAGAGGCGACCCCCCGAAAACTTGAAAAGGCCCGCGAAGAGGGCCAGGTTGCCCGTTCCCGCGAGTTGACCACCACTATTTTATTGCTGACCGGTACATTGGCGCTATTGGCTAGTGCGGAGTTTTTGGGGGCTAAGCTGGTGCGTGTGTTCCGCGATTCGATGGTACTCGATCGCGAGGCCGCCTTTGATCCAGCGTTAATGTTGGCGCACATGGGCAAAGCCATGCTCGATGCCATGGTGGGATTAGCTCCGATGTTTTTGGCGTTGATGGTGGCGGCCTTTGTGGGTCCCATCGCACTGGGCGGTTGGTTAGTGAGCACCAAGGCGTTGATGCCTAAGCTTAACCGCATGGACCCGCTAGCGGGGCTCAAGCGTATGTTTTCTATGAAGTCGCTCATGGAGTTGTTAAAGGCCATTGGCAAAGTAGGCGTGATATTGACGGTCGCTGTGTTGTTATTGCAAACCCTGCGCGATCAATTGTTGGGACTGGCTACCGAGGCCTTGGTGCCCGCCATTGGCCACGCACTTTGGCTGGCCATATTGTCAGCCATTGTACTGTCTGCCAGCACCGTATTTATCGCAATAATCGACGTGCCATTTCAAATTTGGGATCACGCTAAAAAATTGCGGATGTCCATGCAAGATATCAAAGACGAGTACAAAGACACTGAGGGTAAACCCGAGGTCAAGGGCCGGGTGCGTCAATTGCAGCGGGAGATGGCCAATCGACGGATGATGGCAGAGGTGCCTGAAGCCGATGTGGTAATTACCAACCCCACGCACTTTGCGGTGGCCTTAAAGTACGACCCTGAGACCATGGATACTCCTATTTTGGTGGCAAAAGGAGTGGATCAGATTGCCCTGAAAATCCGTGAAATTGCCGTGGCTCACAAGGTCGAAATAGTTGAGTCGCCGGCGCTGGCGCGCTCTATTTTCCACACCACGGAACTGGATACCCCTGTTCCTGCCGGACTCTATGTGGCGGTGGCCCAAGTGCTTGCCTACGTCTTTCAATTGCGCAGCTTCCGCCAGGGCCAAGGGACCAAACCGAAAAAACCGGGCGGTATCCAAATTCCACCCAATCTACGCTACGATTAGCGCCAACGCGTAGTTCCAAATCAGGGTAGGACACAGATGAAGGGAAAGTTGAGTGCACTGTTGGTGTTCTTGTTGGTGTGCTATTTGGCGTTTTGGCCGGTACCTGTGGCGCCGGTGGCCTGGCAGGCGCCGGTCAATCAGGGATATGTGGCGGAATTTGCAAAAAACTCAGCGCTGTCTGCTGCCGAGGCTATGCCCTTGGGGGCCCATAGTGGTCCCGAAGCGGTGGTGTTGGATTCGCGCGGTTGGTTGTATGTCAGCACGCACGAGGGGTGGATTCTTCGCTCGAAGGATGCCGGTGAGAGCTTTGAGTCCTGGGTCAACACCGAGGGCCGGCCACTGGGGCTGGCGGTAGACGAGGCGGGTCAACTGCTGGTGGCGGACGCCTATCGCGGACTATTGCGCATTGATCAACAGGGGCTGGTCCAGATTTTGGCGGCGTCCTTTGACGAAAAGCCCTTAGGTTATGTGAACGACGTTGCCATTGCCGAAAGTGGCGCTATTTATTTCACCGACTCCTCTGAAAAGTTTCCCGCGAAGCGCAACGGCGGCACCTATCCCGCCAGCCTGCTCGATATTATGGAGCATGGCGGCCACGGTCGTCTGTTTCGTCTGGACCCCGCAACCGAGCAGTTAACTGAAGTTGCCCACGGTTTTAATTTTGCCAATGGGGTGGCTACCCTGGCAACGGGCCAAGAGGGCTTCGATCAAGTGCTGGTGGTTGAAACCGGTAATTACCGCGTGCTGCGATTTGATCTAGCCGATGGCGTGGTGATGTCTCAGCATACCGTGATCGACAATCTGCCCGGCTTTCCCGATAACATCGCCCGTGCGCCCGATGGCAGTCTTTGGCTGGGGCTGGTGTCGCCGCGCAGCGCACTTTTAGATAAGTTGGCCGATAAACCGGCCCTGCGCGCATTGGTACAGCGATTACCGGGCTTTATTCGCCCCAAAGCTCAACACTACGGTATGGTGGTTAAGCTATCGCCGGAGGGCAAAGTGTTGCGGCAGCTGCAAGACCCCAGCGGCGAATATTACACAACCACTGGCGCCGCCGAGTCTGACTCCCATGTGTTTATCAGCCGTCTGCACGGCTCAGCGTTACTGCGTTTAAAGAAAGACACATAATTTGCCGTCCAAGGTGTCATTTAGGTACGCTTTTTGCGACAGCCCTGTGAATTACAGGGGAGTGTCAAAAAAGCGTTATGGCCTTACCAGGATTAGGCAGTCTGCCGGCCTTTAATCGGCAACAATTTTTCGGCAACGTCTCGCGCATGGGCCGCGGCAATTTGGGCATTCCCTTACTGTTGCTCATGCTGCTGGGTATGATGACGCTGCCCATACCCGCCTTTTTGCTGGATGTTTTTTTCTCTTTCAATATTGCCCTCTCAATCGTTGTGTTGCTGGTGGGTGTCTATGCCCTGCGGCCACTGGACTTTGCGGTTTTTCCCACCATTTTGCTGTTAGCAACGCTGCTGCGCTTGGCGCTTAACGTGGCGTCCACCCGTGTCGTGCTGCTGCACGGTCACGAGGGTGGAGATGCCGCCGGTAAAGTGATTCAAGCCTTTGGTGAAGTGGTGATCGGCGGTAACTACGCCGTTGGTCTGGTGGTGTTTTTGATTCTCATGATCATCAACTTCGTTGTGGTAACCAAGGGCGCCGGGCGCATCTCGGAAGTGAGCGCGCGGTTTACGTTGGATGCCATGCCCGGTAAGCAAATGGCCATTGACGCCGATTTGAATGCCGGTTTGATCGATCAGGAAGAGGCCAAACTTCGGCGCTCCGAAGTGGCCAGTGAAGCCGATTTTTACGGCGCGATGGACGGCGCCAGCAAGTTCGTTCGCGGCGATGCGGTGGCGGGTATTCTGATTTTATTGATTAATGTCATCGGCGGTCTGATTGTCGGCATGGCGCAGCACCAGCTGGAGTTCCAGGACGCACTGCAAAAATACATTCTACTCACCATTGGCGACGGCCTGGTTGCTCAGATTCCCTCGCTATTACTGTCTACATCAGCCGCGATCTTAGTCACGCGGGTCAACACTTCTGAAGACATGAGCAATCAAATCATGCGTCAGATGTTTGACTCGCCCAAGGCGCTGGCTGTTTCGGCCGGCGTGTTATTCATAATGGGTTCTATTCCCGGTATGCCGCATGTGGCGTTTTTAGGCCTGGGTTCCGTGGCCGCCGGTTTGGCTTGGTATGTACACAAGCAGCGCTCCCAGGGCGAATTGGTCAACGATGGTGAAGCCCCGGCCGGTACCGTCAAAAAAGACGCCGGTGCGCCCCGAACGCCCGAGGCGCCAGCATTGGAGCACCAGGCAGAACCCGTTGAGGTCAGCTGGGATGACGTAAAACCCGTGGATGTGATCGGTTTGGAAGTGGGTTACCGCCTGATTCCAATGGTGGATAAGGGGCAGGGTGGGGAGTTGCTTGGACGAATCCGCGGAGTTCGGAAAAAAATGTCTCAGGAGGTGGGCTTTTTGGTACCCACGGTACACATCCGCGACAACCTGGATTTACAGCCCAACCAATACCGTGTGACGTTAATGGGTGTGGCGATCAGCGAAGAAGAAGTGCATCCAGACCGGGATTTGGCCATCAATCCGGGGCAGGTATTTGGCGATGTAGAAGGTATCGACGCAAAAGACCCTGCCTTTGGTTTGCCATCGGTCTGGATTAAGAAAACCGAACGCGATCACGCGCAAACTTTGGGTTATACGGTGGTGGATGCCTCCACCGTAGTGGCGACACATTTAAATCAAATATTGAGCCAGCACATTAGCGAATTGCTGGGCTTGGAAGATGTCCAGCAATTGGTGGACAAGCTGGCCAAAAATTCGCCGAAGCTCGCCGAACATCTGGTGCCTGAGAGCGTCAGTTTGAAAACGCTATTAAAAGTACTGCAGTTGTTGCTTCAGGAAAATGTCTCCATTAAGGACATGCGCAGTATTGCAGAAGCCATCGCTGCCAGCAGCGAAAAGAGTCAAGATCCCGTCGCCTTGATGACCGCAGTGCGGCAGGTACTCAGCCGGCAGATAGTGCAAAGCCTTGTGGGCAACGACTCGGACATCCCTGTGTACACCTTGGACCCCTCATTGGAACAGATCTTGCTGAAGACCTATCAGCAGAGTCAGAAAAGTGGCGATGGTGGCCCGGTCATCGAGCCGGGATTGGCGGAAAAATTGCGCGAATCTGTTCAGCAGGTGGCGAAACAGCAAGAAAGTACCGGTGCGCCGGCCGTGCTGATAGTTGCCACCCAGCTGCGCTACCAACTCGCGCGGTTTGTTAGAGCCTTTGTCCCGGATATGGTCGTATTGGCTTACAACGAGATACCGGGTAACAAGCAGATTACCATTGTGGGCAGCGTGGGTGCATAGCTGATGCATCACGCCGATCCGATGGCAGGAGTAAACGATGGCGATTAAAAAAATTGTTGCAGCAAACATGCGCAGGGCCCTGGAGATAGCGCGGGATCAGTTAGGTGCCGACGCCATTATCTTGTCTACCCGGCGCCATCCCGACGGCATCGAATTGATGGCCACCGTTGAAGCTCAGGGCCAGTTCCCGGAAGAACAGGCCGCTTTTGCCACCCAGCAGCAGGATGAGGTTGCCCCCCTCGATAGCGATAACGCCTGGCAGCATCAGCAAGTGGTGTCGAGTGCACTGGCCGATCAAACGCCGGCGGCGCAGCCCTCGCGCACGGCACTGGGTGTCCAGGGCACGGTTTTTGGCGGCAAGACCGGTCCCCAACTGGCAGCGGAAATTGAAGCGGCGCGCCAGCGCATGTTGGCCGAACGCAAACAGCAGCAAGCGCCGGCGGCGCCAATGCAAGATGTTTGGGCTTCGCAGCTGCAAAAAGGAACCAGTGCGGTAGATTCCCCTGCCTCGGCACCGACTGCACTTTCGGCGGGGCAGGAAATGGCGCGGCTGCATGCTGAGCTAGCAGAAGTGCGTCAGTTGCTCCATCAACAATTGGAGCAGGGGGCCTTTGGAGCCCATTCGGCGGCCAGTCCTCTGGCGCAAAAATTAATGGCGCTGGGGCTGCCAGCCCATCAAGCAGAGCGCTTGGTGGCTTCTGTGGACACCGATTTACCCGCAGCAAAAGCCTGGCCAGAGGCCCTGGCCTTGTTATCGCAGCGTTTGCCCGTTAGCGGTAAGGATCTGGTCGCTTCTGGGGGAGTCTTTGCATTTGTAGGGCCCACCGGTGTAGGCAAGACCACTACTCTTGCCAAACTAGCCGTGCGCCATGTGCTGGCACATGGAACTGAAGGCCTTGCGCTGGTCACCACCGATAACTTTCGCCTGGCGGCGCACGAACAGCTAACTTCGCTCGGCCGCTTACTTGGCGTACCGGTGAAAGTGGTGGGCGAGGGCGAGTCACTGGCCCAGGTGCTAACCCACCTCAGTCACAAGAAGCTCATTCTGATCGACACCGCCGGCTTGCGCCACGGCGATCCGAGGTTGAAAGCGCAATTGGAACAGCTGCGCTCGGCTGGACAGGTGCAAAGCCTGCTGGTATTGGCCGCTAATAGTCAGCGTCAGATGCTCAAAGCCAGTTGTCACGCCTACGGTACCGCAGCGCCAGTGGGGATGATTTTAACTAAGCTGGATGAAACCCCATCGCTGGGCGAGGCACTTGGCATGATGTTGCAGCACCGCCTGCCCCTGATTTACACCACAGATGGGCAGGAAATCCCGGCGGACCTTCACTTGGCCAAGGGACATCAGCTGGTGGCAAGGGCCGCTAAGGTCGCGAGTAGTGCCTCCTCAACAGACAATCGCAACACACCACTGCAGGTTTAAGCCGAGCAACTATAATCAAGGCAGGTATTATTTGTGGGAGTAGCCATGGCGCACCATCCAGTTCAGGTTATCGCCGTCACCGGTGGCAAAGGTGGTGTTGGTAAAAGCAACATTTCCGTCAATATGAGTATCGCGCTGGCACAGCTGGGGCGGCGAGTCATGCTATTGGATGCCGACCTCGGATTGGCAAATGTCGATGTTTTATTGGGTATTCGGGCCACCAAAACGCTGGCAGATGTGCTCTCTGGCCAATGTAGCCTGCGCGAGGTATTGATCAATGGGCCAGGCGGCGTGCGCATTGTGCCGGCCTCCTCGGGTGTTCAGCAGATGGCGTCCCTCAGTCGCCAACAGCACGGCGCCCTGATACGGGCCTTTAGCGACTTGTCGGATCAACTGGATGTGCTGGTGATCGACACCGCCGCAGGTATTAGCGACACAGTAGTGAGCTTTGTGCGCGCGGCCAACGAAGCACTGGTGGTGGTGTGCGATGAACCCTCTTCCGTGACCGACGCCTACGCCTTGATCAAGTTATTGCACAAAGATGCGGGGCTGCAGCGATTTCGGGTAGTGGCTAATATGACGCGCACCGCCAACGAAGGTAAGCAGCTGGTTCACAGGCTCCAGCAGGTGTGCGATAAATTTTTGGATGTGGCGCTGCAGTTTGAGGGCGCTATCCCCTTTGACGAAAGCGTACGCAAAGCCGTGCAGCACCAGCGCGCATTGATAGATTACGCACCCCATGCCAAAGCTTCGATCGCCCTTCGCTCGCTCGCCGAGCGCGTGCTTCAATGGCCGCTGCCTAAAGCGGCCACTGGCAACCTGGAGTTCTTTGTCGAACGCCTGTTGGAAACCTCAGAAGCGGGCGTCTGAGAATGGCAGCAGTAGAGGGATTAGCCATGTATGACCAGGCCAGCCGGTCACCACAGAAAACCATCTGCATAGAAGACTATGCGCCCTTGGTGAAGCGGATTGCCTATCATTTAATGCTTAAAATGCCTGCCAGTGTTCAGGTTGACGACCTGATTCAAGCGGGAATGATTGGCTTGCTAGAGGCGTCGCAGAAGTTTGACCCCAGCAAGGGCGCCAGTTTTGAAACCTATGCGGGCATTCGCATCCGTGGTGCCATCATGGATGAAACTCGCAAAGGTGACTGGGTACCCCGGTCTGTGCACCGCAACGCCCGCAAAGTCAGTCAGGCCATTGCCACGCTGGAGGCCAGCCTTGGGCGCGAGGCCAGTGAAAAAGAAATTGCCGAATCCATGGATATGACTCTCGCCGAGTATCGGGTCATTTTGCAGGACACCTCCAATGCCCGATTATTCAGCTACGAGGAGTCGGCCAGTGACGACGAGCTGACCGCTGAGAAGCCGTCTTCTATAGGGCTGGAGGCCCCCACCGATGCCTTTGAACGCCAGGCGCTAAAGCAATCCTTGGCCAGGGCGATAACACAGTTGCCAGAAAGAGAGCAGCTGGTATTGTCGCTCTACTACGACGAGGAGTTAAACCTAAAGGAAATTGGTCAAATTTTAGGCGTCAGCGAGTCGCGGGTTTCACAAATCCACTCGCAGGCCGCCGCCAGGTTAAAAGCCAAGCTGTCGGGTTGGACAGCAACCAGTGCTGATTAGATCGCACAGGAATAAATTGGTCTATTTTGTGACTAAAACTGGCTAGTAGTATTCCAGCTACTAGACTTGAAGGTAAACGGGGTCCAGCAGTTACGACGGAGGTTGCTTTGGACAAAAATATGAAAATCCTGATCGTTGATGATTTCTCAACTATGAGACGGATCATTAAAAACTTGCTACGCGATCTGGGGTTCAGCAACACCCAAGAGGCCGACGATGGGGCAACGGCGTTGCCCATGTTGAAGGCGGGCGATTTCGACTTTTTGGTCACTGACTGGAATATGCCCGGTATGACCGGTATCGAGCTATTGAAACAGGTCAGGGCCGATGAAAAGCTGGCTTCGCTGCCGGTTTTAATGGTCACTGCCGAGGCCAAACGGGACCAGATCATCGAGGCTGCGCAAGCCGGCGTGAGCGGTTACGTGGTAAAACCCTTTACCGCACAGGTACTCAAAGAAAAAATCGACAAGATTTTTGAGCGTGTGGGTTAACTGATAGCAGTAGCAAGGGTGCCCATGGACAGCCAAGCAGATGAAACGGGCAATCAAGAGTTTGTTGCAGAGTTACGCGACTGCGCCAAATTATTGATTGAAAAGCTGGAAGGCAATCACTTTGACGATGCATCTAAGCTTATCGAGCAGATCATCTCCAGCCGTGATCGCCATCTTTTTAACCGCGTGGGAAAACTGACACGCGGGCTTCACACCGCCATTAAAAATTTTAATGTGGATGCGCCGGTCACCGAATCTGAGAACCTGTCAGATGCCACTGACCGGCTTAACTATGTACTGAAGCTCACGCAGGATGCTGCGAATAAAACCATGGACAAGGTAGAGGCCTCGGCGCCTATTGCCATGGACCTGGGCAATGAGGCCAAGGCACTCAAATCGCAATGGCAGGCACTCATTCGGCGCGAATTGAGTGCCGATGATTTTCGAGATCTTTATCGGCGCATAGAAACCTTCCTGGATCAAATGGAAACCGGGGCCGGGGCGCTGAATGCCAATTTACAGGACATAATCTTGGAGCAGGGCTACCAGGATTTGACGGGGCAAGTGCTGAAAAAAGTCATAGACCTGGTATCTGACGTAGAAACCAGCCTAGTTGATTTGATGCGCTTGGCCGGCCAGGTAGAAGAAATTACAGGAATTCAGAAACCCGTCGATAACATGGGTGCCGACGGTAGAAATACCGCAGGTGAAGGGCCACAGATTCACGCCGAAAAGCGTACCGATGTGGTTTCAGGGCAGGACGATGTGGACGATTTGCTGTCCAGCCTCGGCTTCTGATAAAAAACAGCTGCCAGTTAAGGAGCGCTGAATGGGTTTTGGCGATGACGAAGATATCTTGCAGGACTTCCTTGTGGAAGCGGGGGAGATATTGGAAAAATTGTCGGAACAGCTCGTGGAGCTGGAGCGCCAGCCAGATGACAAAGATCTGCTCAATGCCATTTTCCGGGGTTTTCACACGGTAAAAGGCGGCGCAGGGTTTCTGCAGCTGGGTGCTATGGTAGATTGCTGCCATGTAACCGAAAATCTTTTCGACATATTACGTACCGGCAAACGCGCTGTGACACCCGAATTAATGGATGTGGTGCTACAGGCGCTGGATGCAGTCAATTTGCAATTTGACCAAGTGCAGCAGCGCGAATCGCCAACGCCCGCCAGTCCAGAGCTTATTCATCAGCTTGAGCGCTTGGTTAATCTCGAGGATCTCAGCGAAGCCGCTGCCGCGCCGACCCCTGCGCCGGCACCTGAGCCAGCAGCGACTCCGACAGCTGCCGCGCCGGGCGACGATATTACCGACGCCGAATTTAACGATCTGCTCGATGCCATTGATCCGCCGGGTAGTCCAAGCCCCAGCCCAGCTCCGGTGCCGACTGCAGCCAGCGGGTCCGACGACATTACCGACGACGAATTTGAAGCGCTGTTAGATGAGCTGCATGGGCAGGGCAAGGGGCCCACCGCGGTTCAAAAGGCTGCGCCCGCACCAACGCCCAATAGTGCCACGGCTGGCGACGAAATTACGGAAGATGAATTTGACGCTTTGCTGGATCAGTTGCACGGCAAAGGAAAAGGCCCAGGTGTAGGGAAGCCCGCGCCTGCCGCGCCGGCGCCCAGTGCGGGTGCGGCGGCTGGCGACAACATTACCGACGACGAATTTGAGGCACTGCTCGACGAGTTACACGGGAAAGGTAAGGGGCCCACGGCGGTCACAGCCGGCACTACTCCGGCTAAGCCTGCCAGCGCCACACCGCCGCCTGCGGCCGAGCCAACAAAACCTACACCAAAGCCGAGTCCTGCGGCGACGCCGGCTAAGGCTCCGGTGAAGCCTGCCGCCAGTGCAGCAGCGCCCATTGCCAAACCGCCCGCCAAAGATGTAGTACCACCACCTGCAGCGGAAACAACCGTGCGGGTCGATACCCAGCGGTTGGACGACATCATGAATATGGTGGGTGAGCTGGTACTAGTGAGAAACCGGTTGGTGCGCCTAGGGTTAAATACTAATGATGAGGCGCTAACGAAGGCGGTTAGCAATTTGGATGTAGTCACCGCCGACTTACAAACCTCGGTGATGAAAACCCGGATGCAACCTATTAAAAAGGTGTTTGGTCGGTTTCCCCGGGTGGTGCGCGATCTGGCGCGCACTCTGAAAAAAGAAATTAACCTGGAGCTTCAGGGCGAAGAAACTGATCTGGATAAAAATCTGGTAGAGGCGCTTGCCGATCCGTTGGTGCACTTGGTGCGTAATTCGGTGGATCACGGTATTGAGCTGCCCGATCTGCGCGAAAGTAAAGGCAAGTCACGCATTGGGAAGGTCATCTTGGCAGCCGAGCAAGAGGGCGACCACATATTACTGTCTATAACCGACGATGGCGGCGGCATGGACCCCGACAAGTTGCGTGAGAAAGCCGTGGAAAAAGGCATTCTGGATGAAGATGCCGCACAGCGACTCACGGACGCGGAGGCCTTTGCGTTAATTTTTGCGCCGGGATTTTCCACCAAAACTGAAATATCTGATGTTTCCGGCCGCGGTGTCGGGATGGATGTGGTGAAAACTAAGATCACGCAGCTAAATGGTTCGATTGAAATTCAATCGAAGCAGAATGAAGGTACGCGGATCATTATCAAGGTCCCGCTGACCCTGGCGATCATGCCCACCTTGATGATTATGCTAGGCAAGCAAACTTTTGCGTTGCCGCTGGTCAGTGTGAACGAGATATTCCATATGGATCTCACTCGCATCAACGTGGTAGATGGTCAAGAGTGTGTCACTGTTAGGGAAAAAGCAGTGCCAGTATTTCACCTTAAACGCTGGCTGGTAAAAGGCGGACGCAATGAGGTGCAGCCCAAAGAAGCGCATGTGGTTATCGTGAATGTGGGCACGCAGAGGATGGGCTTTGTGGTGGATCAGCTCATTGGCCAGGAAGAAGTGGTTATTAAGCCTCTCGGTAAAATGCTACAGGGAACGCCTGGAATGGCCGGCGCCACCATAACCGGTGACGGTACAATAGCTTTGATTTTGGATGTGCCCAGTATGCTCAAGCGTTATGCGGGACAAAAGCGCTAAATGCCGTATGCACATTTCTGGCGACAGGTTGTACATTGCCAGTGCCCGTTTGCACGCAAAGTGAAGTGAGGGCGCATGACAATCAAAGTGCTCATAGTGGACGATTCCAATTTCTTTCAGCAGCGCCTGAAGGAAATTATTAGCGCTAACCCACAGCTTAGTGTGGTGGGTATTGCCGCTAACGGTCGCGAAGCCATTGAAAAAACCTTGGCCTTGAAGCCCGATGTCATCACCATGGACTATGAAATGCCCATGATGGATGGCGTGACCGCGGTGCGTAATATCATGCGCGACAGGCCAACACCCATATTGATGTTTTCGTCGCTTACCTACGAGGGCGCCCGTACCACGCTGGATGCCTTGGAAGCCGGTGCCGTTGATTTTTTGGCAAAGAATTTTTCGGAAGTCTCGCGCGATTCAGAGTCACTCAAGCAAAAGCTTTATCAGAAAATTATTGCCGTTGCCAAGCCAAAACGTACGCACATAGAGCCTCAGCAAGCACAGCCAAAGCCGGATGTGCCCTTAAAGGGACGGATAAAACTTGTTGTTATTGGGGCGTCAACCGGTGGTCCGCTCGCCATCACGGATGTGTTAAAGCGACTGCCAGCAGATTTTCCCGTACCACTTTTACTGGTATTGCATATGCCAGAAAATTTCACACGCGCTTTTGCCGAGCGTCTCGATAAGCAATGCAATATTTCGGTCAAGGAGGCCAGCAGTGGCGACGCGCTGATGCCTGGTCGCGCACTGTTGGCGCCCGGCGGGAAGCAAATGATTCTAGATGGCACTGGTGGTCGTACGGTACAGATTATCGATGGCGACGATCGTGTGAATTACAAGCCCTGTGTGGATGTTACCTTTGCCAGTGCCGCCAAAGTAAAGGGCGAGTCTGTACTGGGGATAGTGTTAACAGGGATGGGCAGTGATGGCAAAGATGGCGCTCGACTGTTGAAGCGAAGTGGCGCACGCATATGGACCCAGGACGAGGCCAGTTGTGTCATTTATGGCATGCCACAAGCAGTGGTGAAAGAAGGCTTCTCCGATCGCACTGTTAAGTTGCGTGAAATGAGCCAGCTATTGGTGGAGGAGCTCTGACGGTGGATATGTTATCCATACTGGGCGTCATCATCGGTTTTGCGGCGCTACTCGGTGGCAATTTTCTAGAAGGCGGCAGTTGGGCAAGCTTACTCAACGGGCCGGCGGCATTAATTGTGATTGGCGGTACGCTGGGCGCCGCCATTTTGCAAACGCCAAAATCGCGCTTGGCGCGCTCGCTCAAGCTTTTGCCATGGGTATTTACGCCGCCGCCCACACCTTTTGGTCTGGGCGTGAAGCGAGTTGTAAAGTGGGCGATGGCGGCCAGAAAGGAAGGCCTGTTAGGGTTGGAGACATTATCTGAAACCGAAAAGGATGCGTTTTCGCGTAAAGGTTTACAGTTGTTAGTGGATGGTTCCGAGCCCGATGATATCCGGCGCGTGCTGGAAAACGATTTAATTCTTATGGAAGGCCGCGATGTGGATGCCGTGCGCTTTTATGAAAGCATGGGCGGTTACGCGCCCACCATCGGTATTTTGGGCGCAGTTATGGGGTTAATTTCCGTTATGCAGAACCTGGCTGATCCCTCGCAGCTGGGGCCTGGTATTGCCGTGGCCTTTGTGGCGACCATATACGGTGTTGCGTTGGCCAACCTGCTTTTAATACCTGTGGCCAATAAATTGTCGATGTGTATTCAAGAGCAAAGCCGCTATCGCGAGCTCATCCTCGAAGGCATAGTTGCAATCGCAGAAGGCGAAAATCCTCGAGCCATTGAGATGAAGCTCAATGGCTATGTGCAATAGGGGGCGTTGGGCGGCTTATGGCGCGGCGGCGGGCGGTGCACCTCACCATCAATCACGAACGTTGGCTGGTGTCCTATGCGGATTTCATCACCCTGCTATTTGCATTTTTCGTGGTGATGTATTCTGTATCTCAGGTGTCTGAAACTAAATATCGGGTTTTGTCGGACACCCTGGTCAGTACATTTAAGTTTCAATCCCAAACGTTGAACCCTATTCAGGTGGGCCAGCCAAGTCTGAGTAGCGACCCTTCTGTGATTGATTCGGCGCAGCCTAAAACCGGAGAGCAAATGGGTGATGGCGCTTTTACCCAGGAGACTGAGCTGCCCCATATGGCAGAAAACCTGCGTCAGTCCCTAGCCGATTTAATTGAACGAGACCTGGTCAACATCCAAAGTAATGAATTTTGGCTTGAGATTACGCTGAATAGTGCCGTGCTGTTCCCCTCCGCCAGCGCGACACCGAATGCCGATGCTCAATTAATATTTGCGGAAGTCGCGCGCCATTTAAAGGGGGCCAATAACCCTATTCAAGTGGAAGGCTATACCGATGATCAGCCTATCCAAACAGATCGATTTCCCAGTAATTGGGAGCTTTCGGCCGCCCGGGCCAGCGCCGTCGTTAAACTATTGCAGGCGCAGGCAATTGAGCCCAGCAGATTGTCGGCTGTGGGCTATGGAGAATTCCAGCCAATTGCCGATAACACGACACTTGAGGGGCGTACGCAAAACCGCCGAGTAGTTTTGATGGTGGCTAAAGAGCGCATCGAACGCCCTTCGCAAGAGTCTCTCCAAGCTGTCGAGACATTGAGCGATGCTAGAGGCTTTGGGCCGGTGGTTAACACTATGTCCGAAGCGCCCACAGCGCCGGTGCTTAGCGGGGCGTCAGATGTCGGCGGCGACGCGACGGATGGCGGCGCTATAAGTACAGCCAGGGGTTTGCGAGCGATTAAACTGGAGAATGGTGGTCTGTTATTCACCAGTGATCCAAACCGTCAACCGGACGACAGTGATGTAAATGGCAGTGAATAACTGTCAGTATTTTGACAAGTAATTTTGGATGCGATGTGGAGATTTGGAGTGTTGCCAATCAAAAGGGTGGCGTCGGTAAAACCACCACCGCGGTGTCTTTGGCTGGTTTGCTAGCAGCCCAGGGCAAGCGCGTATTGCTTGTGGATCTCGATCCCCATGGTTCGCTCTCCAGCTATTTTGGCAAAGACCCCGATCATCAGTCCGAAGGCGCCTACAGCCTATTTCTGCATAAAGATACGTTGCGTCAGCCGCAACTGCAGAATTTATTTTGCGCGACCACGCAGCCTCGCGTCTCGCTTTTACCGGCATCTACGGCCTTGGCCACCTTAGAAAGGCAGGCCATAGGCCGCGACGGTATGGGATTGGTGGTGAGCAAGGCCATGAAATTGTTAGATTCAATAGTTGATATTGCAATAATAGATAGCCCGCCATTGTTGGGAATCCTGTTGGTTAACGCGCTGGCGGCCTGTGACAAATTAATCATCCCCGTGCAAACCGAGTTTTTGGCGCTTAAGGGGCTTGAACGTATGACGCACACTCTGAGTATGATGTCGCGCTCGCGCAGCAAGGCATTGCCCTATTATATTTTGCCCACCTTGTACGACCGCAGAACCCAGGCGTCTGTGACCAGCCTGCGCCATTTGCGCAATCACTACGGTGATGCGGTATTTCCCGGTCGTATACCCGTGGATACCAAATTTCGCGATGCGTCTAAAGCGGGCGAATTTCCCCATATCCTGGCGGCCGATAGCCACGGTGTCGCCGCTTATATGCAGTGTTTAAAATGGTTGCAGGGGCAGTCAGCAGAAGGTTTGGGGCAAGTGTCATGAGTATCAATACGCCCGAAGACTCGGTCTGCGATTACCTGGCCGAGTTATTGTACGAAGGCAATTTGAATGAGCAGGCCTCGGAGCACACAGATACACAAACACAAGCGGCTGAAGCTGGGCCCGCAATAGCAAAGCCGGTTGTGCCAGTGGCGGCAACCGCAACACAGTCACCGAGCAGGGCAGGTGACAAAAGGCCGGCGTACAAAGACGCGCCCAGCACAACAGCGCCAAGGCAGCAAAAGGCGACCGGTGAGAAACTGGAGGCCCCAGTAATTTGTTCGGTCAGCAGGCCCGCTCTGCCAGTAGAGCCACAGGGTACAAAGATTCAATCGCCCTTGCCTGACAAAAGCCCAGAGCTGGCGGCACGGGTTCAGAAAACAGCTGAACCGGCCCCGTTGGCCGGCGAAGATGTGGCGTCGGTGGATCGAGACAAGCTGACCAGGTTGCTTAATACGGCCAGGCCCACAGTGGCTGTTGAGCCAGCGGTGGTTGCCAAAGCCGCAGCCCCGAGCTTGTCGCCGGTGGCGCCAGTGGTTGAAAAGCCGCCAGCGAAAGACAACTCGACAACTCTCGCGACACCGCTTGACCCCTACAGTGAAATAGCATGGTTGGAAAATGGCCGGCCCGCCTGGGCACAAGAGCGTTTCGATGTCCTGCTGTTTAAGGTGTACGGGCTGACGCTGGCCGTGCCGCTGATCGCGCTGGGGCAGATACAGCCAATTACCGAAGAGTTGACCCCAATTTTTGGGCAAGCCAAATGGTTTATGGGGCTGCAGCCAACACCCATGGGGCAAATCAAAACGGTCAATACGGCATTGTTTGTTATGCCTGAGCGCTATAACCCTGAGTTTCTAGAGACAGCAAAATACGTGGTGTCTATCGACGGGCTGGAATGGGGCTTGGCAGTGGATTCCGTTCAGCAGCCAAAATCCCTCGATCCCGATGATGTGAAATGGCGTACCGCACGCGGGCAGCGGCCCTGGCTTGCCGGTACCATCAAAGCGCATATGTGTGCCTTGATTGACGTTGCAAATATGGGGCGAATGTTGGCTGCTTCGGACCGCAACCGCAAACAATGACCCAAGGTTAGTACTGGCATAGAAGCTGCTTTAATCTATATTAAAGAGGCCGCCGCTAATAATTTGACGCTGCTTAGCCCGAGGAATGAAGAATGGCCACAAGCTCAACGAAAAGTAAGTCCAGCGATGATCCTATCCTCCAATGGGTGACGTTTAAGCTCGCCGGTGAAACCTACGGCATTAATGTCATGCAGGTTCAAGAGGTGCTTCGCTATTCGGAAATTGCCCCCGTGCCGGGTGCGCCTTCCTATGTTTTGGGCATTATTAACTTGCGCGGCAACGTCGTCACAGTTATCGATACCCGTCACCGCTTTGGGTTGGAGTCTGGCGAGATCAGCGACAATACACGTATCGTCATAATTGAGGCCGACAACCACGTGGTGGGGATATTGGTTGACAGCGTCGCGGAGGTCGTCTACTTGCGGCAGTCCGAGATTGAGACAGCCCCTAATGTTGGCAACGATGAAAGTGCCAAGTTCATCCAGGGCGTTTGCCATAAAAACAATGAACTGTTGATTCTTATTGAATTGAATAAATTGCTCTCCGATGGCGAATGGGCAGACCTTGAAAGCATCTGACCCAGTGCGACCACCGCAGGCAGCTAAACCATAAAGGTATGTCATGGAAAATTTACTCGCGCAAATGACTTCTTTAGAGGCCGTATTGGTGGGCGTAGTGGTGTTGAGCTGGGCTGCAGTGGCGCTGTCGCTGCTGAGCTTAGTCAAAGTAAAGCGCCAAGAAGCGGCGGTTCAAGAGGCCATGCACGAATTGAAACGCACGGTGGATATTGGCAACACCGGTCTCATGGGGATGGGGCGCAAGCTCGTGAGCATCGAAAGGAATATGCAGCGCAACAAGCGCCAGGCGGTCAATGCCTCGGCACCTAAGCCAGTACCCGAAGCAGCGGCGGATAATGGCCGCTACGGACAGGCGGCCGTGATGTTGGCGCAGGGGCTCAGCGCGGCACAAGTGGCGAGCGCCACTGGGATGTCTCAGGCAGAGGTGCGGCTGCTGGCTATGCTCAAACAAGGCACAGCCGCGGCTGTTCAACCCTAATTATGCGCGCCGTATTTGGCCCAGTATCCATCGCGCTGTTGGTGTCGGCCTGCAGTCTAGTGGAGCTCAATGACACATCGGGCTATGAACTCAACAACAAGCCCTTCGATTCGCTGCTCTTTAACGCCATAACGCCCGAGCAAACTCACAAACAATGGCTGCTGAGTCACTTGGGGCACCCAACCCAAATCGTGCCCATAGGTCAAGATGAAGTGCAGTATCTCTACACCCTGAAAAAGATCGATACGCAGGGCAAGCGTGTTTTTTTAATTTATGAAAAGAATACCCACGCAGTTAGCGTAGAGGTGCATGTGGTGCAGTTAAAGGGCGACAAGGTTACCGACTACTGGGTTAATCGGCCCGAAGCGCTAACACGTCAAGAGAAGGTGGTCAGCCCTGCATCGGCCGCCACGGATACCAAAGCGTCTGCGCCCGTCCCCGATATGCCGAAGGCTGCGCCGCCTGCTGCGAGTCCGCCAAACAACAGCAGCCCCGCCAACCCACCCGAGGTTGAAAAGAAAGGCGAGGCCGTCGTCGATGATAGAGTGATGCCTGCTGCTTAGGATCAGGCCGCGTTAATTTGCTGTCCATTAATGTGGCGCGAATCTCTTCCCATAAGATACAGGTAGGCGGGCATGAGCGCGTCGGCGGTTTTCACGGTGCCCGGGTTTTCAGCAGGGTAGGCCTTGGCCCGCATTTTTGTGCGCGTGGCGCCCGGGTTGATACTGTTGGCGCGCACAGTGCTGGTGCCGCCTTCCTCGTCGGCCAGTGTTTGCATTAAGTTTTCCGCGGCCGCTTTGCTGACGGCGTAAGCCCCCCAGAAAGCACGGCCTTTATAGCCCACACTGGAGCCGGTAAACAGCACGCTGGCAGCTTCCGATTTTCGCAGCAGTGGCAACAGGTGTTTACACATGAGAAAGGGAGCTGTCACATTGACTTGCAGTAATTTTTGCCAGGTTTCAACGGCATAGTTTTCCAGTGGCGTGCGATCTCCCAGATCTGCTGCATTGAACAAAATGCCATCTAGGCGGCCAAAAGCATCGTCCACTTTATTGCACATGTCGATATAGTCCGACTCGCCTGCCCCCAAAAAATTAATGGGGTAAATGGCGGGCTCTGGGCAATTTTCCGCAACAATAGTGTCGTACACTTTCTCCAGTTTTGCCGTAGTCTTACCTGCTAGAATTACCGTTGCGCCATGTCGTGCAAAGGTGAGAGCAGCCTCTTTGCCAATACCATCGCCAGCGCCGGTAATCAAAATAATGCGTTGGTCTAGCAGGTCTGCGGGCGCTTGGTAGCTAAGCGGGTCCATATAATTCTCCGTTGAATATTGGATAGGGCAGTTAACCCTCAATGTTTAAAAACGCGAGAATCTGCTGGGCGAGCAGTTCTGGCGATGAAGCGTAGGCATCGGCTTGCCATAATGAAATGTCTTCCTCTGGCCCCAGGTAGCCGTAAGTGGCTCCAATGGTGTACATGCCGGCCTTTTTCCCCGCTTCAATATCACGCTGGTGGTCGCCGCAGTAGCCAAGCTGTGTGGGATCAATGCCCAGCTTAGCCGAGGCTAGTAACAAGGCATCTGGCGCGGGTTTACTGCGCGATGTGTCATCGCCACAAATCAATACTGCCGCCGGCAGGTTTAGACGATTTACCAATTGCTCGGCAAAGCGCCGAGGTTTGTTGGTGACAATGCCCCAGGAGAATCCGTTGTGGTCAATTTGCTGCAACAGAGGTACTAGGCCCATATAAACGTGTGCGTGTTTTCCGAGCTCCGCTTCATAGCTATCCAGAAACTGTTGTTTGTATCGGCCGAAGTCGGGGTGCTGTTCTGAAATATCAAAGCTTGCCTCGGTCATGGCCGCGGCACCGGCATTCACTAAAGGTAGAAGTTGCCGAGCGGTTAATGGCGGCAATTGCTGTGAGTGGCGCAGGCCGTTTATGACTTCTGCGAAATCTTTAACGGTATCCACTAGCGTGCCATCTAAGTCAAACAAAAAGCCGCGTTTACTCATGGGATTTGCGCACGTGAACCAAATAGTTTACGGAAACATCCTGAGGATTGAGTCGATACAGACGGGTGAATGGGTTGTACACTAAGCCGGTCATCGATACCAAATCCAACTGAGCTTGCCTTAACCAATGGGCGAGTTCAGAGGGCTTAATAAATTTTTGATAGTCGTGCGTACCTTTTGGCAGCAGCTTCAATAAGTACTCTGCTCCCAATATGGCATATGCATAACTTTTGGGGTTGCGATTTAATGTTGAAAAATATAAATCGGCACCCGGCTTAGCCAGCTGAGCGCAGGCGTTAACCACTGAGGCCGGGTCGGGTACGTGCTCCAACATTTCCAGGCAGGTAACTATGTCGTAAGTCGCGGGCCGTTGTTTGGCAAATTCCTCGACAGGAATTTTTTGATAATCAATCGATAAGCCCGACTCTAGCGCGTGTAATTTCGCTACCGTCAGCGGTGCTTCGCCCATGTCGATACCGGTAACCTGCGCCCCCCGGTGTGCCAGTGCCTCTGTGAGCAAGCCGCCGCCACAACCGACATCTAAGTGGCTTTTGCCTGCAACGGGGGAGTGTAGGTCAATGAAGTTAGCCCGCAGTGGGTTTATTTGATGTAGCGGTTTGAACTCTGAAGCGGGGTCCCACCAGCGGGCGGCCAGGGCTTCAAACTTGGCAATCTCGGCTGGGTCGACATTGGCGGTCTGTTCAGTGTGTGTGTTCATGGTTTTACTCTGTGGGCTGGCTGATAGTTGCTTGCCAGTGTTTTGCGCGTTGCAGTATCTCGGCGCTATTCAGCGTCTGCAGTGCGCGGTCTTTAACCAGTGGTTTACCGTCTACCCATAGGTGGCTCACTTTGTGCCCGGAGTCCGTATAGACGAGGTGGGCAACGGGGTCGTAAACGGGGTTGGATTGTAAATCACTCATGTCTATGGCGGCGATATCGGCTTGTTTCCCCACGGCTAATGAGCCTGTTTGGTGGGCGATTCCCAAAGCTTTTGCGCCATTGAGGGTGGCCATTTCAAGTAGCTGATAGGCGCCCATTACGGCTGGGTCGCCAACGCTGACCTTGGCGAGGAGGGCGGCGCTGCGCATCTCGCCCAGCATGTTCAGGTCGTTGTTACTGGCGCAACCATCTGTACCCAACGCGGTATTTACGCCGGCCTGGAGTAGCCGGTGGCTTGGGCAGATGCCGCTGGCAAGCTTCATGTTGCTTTCAGGGCAGTGGATCACGTGGCAGCCGTGGGTTTTTAACAGGATTAGATCGCTGTCATCTACCTGTGTCATATGTACACACTGGGTTTTCGCATTGAGTACGCCCAATGCCGCCAGCCGCTGACTGGGGCGCTGGCCAGTTTCCGTCAGTGCCGCTGTTACTTCGCCCGAAGTTTCGTGTAGATGTACCTGAATTGCGCAATCGTGCCGTTCGGCTAGCGCAACCAGCTGGGTAAAGGTCGTATCGCCCACGGTATAAGGTGCGTGCGGTCCCAAGGCGATGGTAATACGTGGGTGCTTGGCGAACTGGATCAACAGTTCCTCCGCTTTGGCCAGGTACTCGTCTGGCCCGCCGGCCCAGGGCGTCGGAAATTCCATAATTGGTACGCACAATTGCGCTTTGATGCCGCTGTTATTTACGGCGCGGGCGGCGGCTTCCGGGAAGAAGTACATATCCGAAAAGCAGGTTGTGCCCGACAGCAACATCTCGGCAATGGCCAGGTTGGTGCCATCTTCGACAAACTGATCGGAAACATGCTGACCTTCAGCGGGCCAAATATGATCTTCGAGCCAGGGTTTTAAGGCCAGGTCGTCGGCAAAGCCCCGCAACAGGCTCATGGCTGCATGCCCGTGGGCATTAATCAGACCAGGTATAATCAGGTGGTCAGCAAGGTCAATCTGTTCGTTGGGGGTATATCGCTGCGCCAGCTCGGTTGTTGGCCCCACGGCAACGATTTTGCCCTGGTCAATGATCAAGCTGTGGTGGTGCAGTAGTTTATCAGGCCCTTCAACCGGCGCAATCCAACGCGCGGCTAAATGGGTATCTACGGCGATTTTGGTCATGCTCATTCCTTTCACTTGTTAGCCGGCGCCATCTCTGCTTGGTTTGTCGCCACCTTGGTTAAAAAGTGAGCTGAAAGAGGGCGGGTTTGCTTGCGCATTTGGTATCGGGCGCCAGTATAACGCGCTTGAATGCATCCTCGCAGTGACAGTGCCTATGTCGTTGAAAATATGGTAGTATCCGGCGCTTATGTGCGGCTGGCGCCAGGCTGTTTCTCGGGCTTGGCGCCTGCGTGACCGAGTTTGATTGTGGGGCTCGCCCCCAGGTTAAAACAACAAAAAGGAAAGCTGTATTCCATGGGTGAATTAGCCAAAGAAATTTTGCCTGTCAACATTGAAGATGAGTTGAAGCAATCGTATTTGGATTACGCCATGAGCGTGATCGTCGGTCGCGCGCTGCCGGATGTACGCGACGGCCTTAAGCCGGTACACCGGCGAGTTCTGTTCGCGATGAGCGAACTGAATAACGACTGGAATAAGGCCTATAAAAAGTCTGCGCGCGTTGTGGGTGATGTGATCGGTAAGTACCATCCTCACGGCGACTCAGCGGTATACGATACCATCGTACGGATGGCTCAGCCTTTTAGCTTGCGCTATATGTTGGTGGACGGCCAGGGAAATTTTGGTTCCATTGACGGTGACTCAGCCGCCGCCATGCGTTACACCGAAATTCGCATGGCCAAGATTGCTCACGATCTGCTGGCTGACCTCGACAAAGAGACAGTTGACTATGTGCCAAACTATGATGGCACAGAACAGATTCCGGCGGTGCTGCCCACGCGCATACCTAATTTGTTGGTCAACGGCTCCTCGGGCATTGCCGTGGGTATGGCCACTAATATTCCCCCCCACAATCTCACAGAAGTGGTTAAAGGCTGCCTGGCATTAATCGATAATGAAGACATCACGATTGATGAGCTGATGGAATATATTCCAGGGCCAGACTTCCCCACTGCAGCCATCATTAATGGTCGTGCGGGTATTATCGAAGCCTATCGCACCGGCCGTGGCCGCATCTATATTCGCGCCCGCGCCGAAGTTGAAACAGATGAAAAGACCAATCGCGAACGCATTGTAATTTCTGAAATTCCCTATCAGGTAAACAAAGCGCGTCTGATCGAAAAAATTGCCGAGTTGGTCAAAGAGAAAAAAATCGAAGGCATCAGTGAATTGCGCGACGAGTCTGATAAGGATGGCTTGCGCGTGGTGATTGAGCTGAAGCGCGGTGAGGTGGGCGACGTTATCCTCAACAATCTCTACGCCCAAACGCAGCTCGAAAATGTCTTTGGTATTAATATCGTTGCGCTGGTGGATGGCCAACCCAAAATCCTGAACCTGAAAGAGTTGCTGGAGCACTTTGTACGTCACCGCCGCGAGGTGGTAACACGCCGCACAGTGTATCTGCTCCGCAAAGCGCGCGAGCGCGGTCATATTCTAGAGGGGCTGGCGGTCGCTATCGCCAATATCGATCCGGTTATCGAGCTGATCAAAGCCTCCGCAACACCCGCTGATGCTAAAGAGGCGCTATTGGCACGAGGCTGGGAGTCCGGCAATATCAGCGAGTTTCTCGAGCGCGCCGGTAGCGACGCCTGCCGTCCGGATGGATTGCCGGAACAGTTTGGTATGCGCGATGGTCGTTATTACCTGTCGCCCGAGCAGGCACAGGCCATTTTGGAGCTCCGTTTACACCGCTTGACCGGTATGGAGCACGACAAGCTTCTGGGCGAATACAAAGAAAAGCTGGAACTGATTGCGGGTTACTTGGAAATCTTGGGGTCTTCTGAGCGCCTAATGGCGGTTATTCGCGAAGAACTGGAGCAGGTGATTGTCGATTTTGGCGACGAGCGTCGCTCGGAAATTGTCACCTCGCGCCGCGATTTGACCATTGAAGATTTGATAACTGAAGAAGACCGTGTGGTGACGATTTCACACGGTGGTTATGCCAAGAGTCAGCCACTCAGCGATTATCAGGCACAAAAACGCGGTGGGCAGGGCAAGTCTGCCACAGCGGTGAAGGATGAAGATTTTGTCGAGCATCTGTTGATCGCCAATACCCACACAACCCTGCTGATGTTTACCAATGCCGGTAAAGTGTATTGGCTGAAGGTCTACCAAATACCCCTGGCTGGCCGGCAATCGCGTGGTCGTCCAGTGGTGAACTTGTTGCCGTTGGACGAAGGTGAGCGCGTGACCTCTATTCTGCCGGTGCAGGAGTATGATGACGATCACTTTATTTTCATGACCACCGCAAATGGCACGGTAAAGAAAACAGCGTTAACCCAATTCTCCCGTCCGCGCAGTGTTGGTCTGCGCGCCATTGAATTGGATGAGGGTGATCAGCTGGTTAAAACTGCCATTACTAACGGTGAGTGCGACATTCTATTGCTGGCCAGCAGTGGCAAGGCCGCTCGCTTCAAGGAATCCGATGTTCGCGCTATGGGGCGTACATCGCGCGGTGTGCGCGGCATCAAGTTGCAAGATAAACAGCAGGTGGTCGGCATGATTGTGCCGGAGCCTAACGGTTATGTGCTCACGGTCAGTGAAAATGGCTATGGCAAGCGCACGGAAGTGGCGGAGTTTCCCACCAAGGGGCGCGGCACGCAGGGCGTGATCGCGATGGCCACCAGCGATCGCAATGGCGAGCTAATAGGCGCCGTACAAGTGTTTGATGGTGAAGAAATTATGCTGATTTCCGACCAGGGCACGTTGGTGCGTACGCGCGTCAACGAGGTGTCAGTGCTAAGCAGAAATACCCAGGGTGTTCGCTTGATTAAAGTGAAAGGCGGCGAGCAATTGGTAGGTGTTGAGCGCATTGAAGAGTCGGATGAAGACGAACAAGACGCGGAGGCGTCCGGCGAAGAATAAGCCGGACTGATGTAACCATGAGTTCAGAGAAGAACGGTGGTATGGCGCAAAATGCCCAGCACAAATTAGCTGCACTGCGCGATCGGATTGATGCCATCGACGAAAAGATAGGCGAGCTCATCAGTGAGCGCGCGCGCTGTGCGCAGCAAGTCGCTGAAGTCAAAAAAGCTTCGGGCGAATCGCTGGTTACTTACTATCGACCAGAGCGCGAGGCGCAGGTGCTGCGCAAGGCAATGGCGCGCAATCAAGGGCCGTTGGACGACGAGGAAATGGCGCGCCTGTTTCGCGAAATTATGTCGGCTTGTTTGGCGCTCGAAGAGCCCATTAAAGTCGCGTTTTTGGGGCCAGAGGGTACGTTTACCCAGCAGGCGGCCATGAAGCACTTTGGCAACAGTGCAGTTACCCGCCCCATGTCAGTGATTGATGAGGTGTTTCGCGAAGTTGAAGCCGGCGCCGTCAATTACGGTGTGGTGCCTGTAGAAAACTCTACTGAAGGTGTTGTGACACACACACTGGATAATTTTCTAGGCTCGAATTTAAAAATATGTGGCGAGGTGGAGCTGCGTATACACCATCACCTGATGGTTTCGGATGTGACGCACACTGAGTCTATCACTCGGATTTATTCCCACAGCCAGTCGCTGGCGCAGTGTCGCAAGTGGTTGGATGCGCACTACCCAAAGGCCGAGCGGATTGCGGTTAGCTCCAACGCGGAAGCGGCCAAGCGCATTAAGGGCGAGTGGAATGCAGCGGCCATTGCCGGCGAAATGGCAGCCGAGCTATACGGATTGACTGTTTTGTCTGAAAAAATAGAAGACGAACCCGATAATTCAACCCGTTTTCTGATTATCGGTACCGAGCAGGTACCACCCAGCGGGGAAGATAAAACGTCGATAGTGGTGTCGGTTCGCAACTCGCCTGGAGCACTGCACGATTTGTTGGAGCCATTCCAGCGGCACAAGGTGGATTTGACGCGCGTTGAAACCCGGCCATCCAGAACCGGTAATTGGACCTATGTTTTCTTTATAGATTTCAAGGGTCACATAGAGACCGAACAAGTGCAAAAAGCCCTGAACGACGTGTCTGAGCGGGTTTCCGATTTAAAAATTCTGGGCTCCTACCCAAAGGGTGTGCTCTAGGTGGGTACACCCTTTTTACGTTGGCACGATCACAGTGTGAACCAGCAAATGCACGCCGAACAAAAGGCGCAGCGCCCTTGCATGATCTGGTTTACAGGCTTGAGTGGCGCTGGAAAATCGACCCTGGCCAATGCGCTAGAGAGAGAATTATTGGTGCATGGTAAGCACAGTTACCTACTTGATGGCGATAACGTGCGGCTTGGCCTGAATCGCGATTTAGGCTTTTCCGATGCCGATCGCACAGAAAATATTCGTCGCATCGGTGAAGTGGGGCGTCTTATGGCCGATGCCGGCCTTATCGTTATCAGTGCCTTTATCTCCCCCTTTGAAAGCGACCGCCAGTTGGTGCGTGCGCTTTTTCCCGAAGATCAATATTTCGAATTTTATGTAAAGGCTCCGTTATCTGTGTGTGAAGAGCGTGACCCGAAGGGGTTGTATGAAAAAGCGCGTCGTGGGGAAATTCGCCAGTTTACCGGCATTGATTCGGAATACGAGGTGCCAAATAGACCGGATTTAGTTATTGATACGCACCAGAATAGTATTGCTGAATGTACCCGTGCGATGTTGGATTTTTTAAAAACTGCAGGTATTTTTTCACCACTTGGTTCGGCTGGCGATGGCGGTGGGCCTGCAGCAGTGGGTGAGGGAATGGGTCATGGCTAGTGGTGCGCCGATCATCCGTAATTTGGTGGTTATCGGTGTGGGTCTGATAGGCGCGAGCTTGGCTGCCGGGCTGAAAAAGGCCGGTGCCTGTGAGCGTGTAATAGGTGTTGCGCGGCGGCAGCAAACGCTGGATCAAGCCATTGCCGCTGAGGTAATCGACGAGGGTGTCTTAACACTTGCAGCCATTGCACCTCGATTAAACCAGGCAGATCTGGTGTTTATCGCGGTGCCCACGCTCAGTGTCGAGGCCATTTTGCAGGAGTGCCATGCGCTGCTGAATGAGGCGGTAACCATAACCGATGGTGCCTCTGTAAAGGGCAGTGTCGAGGCTGCTGCTGTGAAGGTCTACGGGTGTATGCCTGCTCAATTGGTATTGGGTCACCCCATCGCCGGGTCGGAAAAAAGTGGTGTGAGCGCGGCAAACCCCGATTTGTACCAAAATCACCGAATAATTCTGACGTTGTCTGAAGCCAATACGGCCCATCATATCCAAAAAGTGACGCAGGTTTGGCAGGCCGTGGGTGGCGACGTTGTTCATATGCCAGTGCAGCTGCACGACGAGGTGCTGGCGTCCACCAGTCATTTGCCGCACGCCATTGCCTTTTCGCTCGTGGATACTTTGGCACACGATGCGGAAAACGAAGATATTTTTAAATACGCCGCCGGTGGCTTTCGGGATTTCACCCGGATTGCCTCAAGTGATCCGGTGATGTGGCACGACATAATGCGCGCTAATCAGCGGTCGGTCATTGCTGCGATTGATTTGTTTACCGACAACCTCAATCGACTGCGCAGCGCCATCGCTGCCGATGACAGCGAATACCTGTTGGGCGTCTTTACCCGCGCAAAAGAGGCGCGAGACCAGTTTACTCGATTACTTACTAAGCAGGCTTTTGTACCTAAAATGCAATCATCTAATATTGAATACCTCATGCAGCCCGGCGGACAAGTGCGTGGCACAATCCGCGTGCCCGGTGATAAGTCCATATCCCATCGCTCTATCATGCTGGGTTCCTTAGCTGAAGGTGTAACCGAAGTGGAGGGTTTTCTCGAGGGCGAGGATGCGCTCGCAACATTGCAGGCGTTCCGCGATATGGGCGTGGTTATCGAGGGTCCCAATAATGGGCGTGTAAAAATCCACGGTGTGGGTTTGCACGGTTTGAAGAAACCGGCAGCGCCCTTGTACGTAGGGAATTCTGGAACTTCCATGCGGCTGCTGGCGGGAATATTGGCGGGGCAGCCCTTTGACAGCGTACTTACCGGGGATGACTCTTTGTCTAATAGGCCCATGAATCGCGTTGTGAAACCGCTTCAGGCCATGGGCGCCCGTATCACAGCGGAGGGCGAAAAAGGGTTGCCGCCAGTGCGGATCGAGGGCGGCGCAACGCTAAAGGCCATCGATTACCCGTTGCCCATGGCCAGTGCGCAGGTGAAGTCCTGTGTATTGCTCGCCGGCCTCTACGCCAAGGGCGAAACCCGCGTTACTGAACCCGCGCCAACTCGGGACCATACCGAGCGTATGCTGCGCGGTTTTGGCTACGATGTTCGCACAGAGGGGCCGGTGGCAAGTCTTACCAGTGGTGGCACGCTTACGGCGGGTAAAATTGACGTGCCGGCCGATATTTCCTCGGCTGCGTTCTTTCTGGTGGCTGCGGCAATTACCCCTGATAGCGATTTAACCCTAACCCACGTAGGCATGAATCCTACGCGGGTGGGTGTGATTAATATTTTGCGGGCCATGGGCGCCAATATCACCATCACCAATGAGTCTGTGGTAGGTGGCGAGCCGGTGGCTGATTTAAGGGTGCAGTACGCACCATTAAAGGGCATAGACATCCCCGAAGATCAGGTGCCTTTGGCCATCGATGAGTTTCCGGTATTGTTTGTGGCGGCTGCCAGTGCCGAAGGCACAACGGTATTACGCGGCGCAGAAGAGTTGCGGGTGAAGGAAAGTGATCGTATTCAGGTGATGGCAGATGGCTTGCAGGCGTTAGGTGCCAATGCTACCCCTACGCCGGATGGCATTGTAATTAAGGGTGGTTCTTTGGGGGGCGGTAAGGTGGAGAGCCATGGTGATCATAGAATTGCAATGGCTTTTGCGGTCGCATCACTCAGAGCTAGCGCGCCAATTCATATCTTGAATTGCGCTAATGTGGCCACGTCTTTTCCCAATTTTGCCGAGTTGGCACAAAAAGTGGGTATAAATCTACAGGTCAACCAGGTCGCTGGCTAAATTTAGAACAAATTTTTTGTCGGTACTGAAAATTTAGCTATTGGCAGCGCCGCCCAATTGGCGGGTGGCTCACTTTGCCGCTTGGGCGGGTGCTTTGAAAAGGAATTGTATAAAGTGGAACAGCTCACTTGTTTTAAAGCTTATGACATACGCGGCAAGCTCGGTAGCGAGCTAAACGAAGACATTGCCTACCGTATTGGGCGCGCTTACGCTCAGTTTTTAAAGCCGCAAAAAGTTGTGGTGGGTGGCGATGTGCGCCTCACCAGCGATACGCTGAAACTGTCCTTTGCCGCGGGGTTGATGGACGCCGGCGTGGATGTTTTAGATATAGGAATGTGCGGCACAGAGGAAATCTATTTTGCCACTAGTCATTTGCAGGTTGATGGAGGGGTGGTTGTCACCGCCAGCCACAACCCCATTGATTACAATGGCATGAAAATGGTGCGTAAAAATTCAAAGCCAATCAGTAATGATACAGGTTTGCTGGATATCAAGCGCCTTGCCGAAACAGGCGCATTTGATCCGGTGGTAGAAAAACCGGGCAAGTTGTCTCGTGTTTCAATTATCGATGCATACATTGCGCATTTGTTGAGCTATGTGGATGTGGCTAAGTTAAAACCCTTGCGGCTGGTAGTGAATGCAGGGAATGGCGCGGCTGGGCATGTAATAGATACGCTGGAAAAACACCTCCCCTTTGAATTTATAAAAATTCAACACGAACCTGATGGCACCTTCCCCAACGGCATTCCCAACCCGCTGGAATCGCATAATCGACAGGCCACAATAGATGCCGTGCGCGCTCATGGCGCGGATATGGGTATCGCTTGGGACGGCGATTTTGACCGTTGTTTTCTCTTTGATGAGACCGGCGCCTTTACTGAAGGTTACTATATTGTCGGTCTCCTGGCTGAGGCATTCCTGGCTAAAAATCCTGGCCAAAAAATTATCCACGACCCGCGTCTGTTATGGAATACGCAAGATATCGTGCAGGCCTCTGGTGGGGTAGCGATTCAGTCCAAAACCGGTCACGCGTTTATTAAAGAAAAAATGCGCGAAGAAGACGCAGTCTATGGGGGCGAGATGAGCGCGCACCATTATTTTCGCGATTTCTTCTACTGCGACAGCGGTATGATTCCTTGGTTGCTAGTTGCGGAGCTGCTATCGCTTAAAGGTGAGCCCTTGTCGGCATTGCTCGCGCAACGCATAGCGCGCTATCCGTCGCCGGGAGAAATAAACAGCAAGGTGCAAGATGCCAAAGCTGCTATTGAGCGCGTATTCAGTCATTACCAGCAGAGCGCTGTAGCCATTGATCACACCGATGGCGTCAGCATGGCGTTTGAGGATTGGCGTTTTAATCTGCGCATGTCTAACACGGAGCCTGTGGTCAGGTTGAATGTTGAGTCGCGTGGCGACATAGCGTTAATGCAAGCGAAAACCGAAGAGGTATTGGCGCTGGTGCGCGCCTAGCGAAATTGAAATGGTTTGTGCCAGCGAGCTGTGACTTTTAGCCATGAACGCCAGTCCGCAACTCAGGCCGTAGAGGCAATGATTCAGAAATACGACTGATTTCTGTTGAACCAGTTAAATCTATTCACCCAAGGAGACAAGGATGGCAAGCGCAGAACGAAAGCCGATTACTAAGGCAATATTTCCCGTGGCGGGTATGGGTACACGGTTTTTGCCTGCCACCAAGGCGATCCCCAAAGAAATGTTGCCAATTGTCGATCGCCCGCTGATTCAATACGCCGTTGAAGAGGCTTATGCAGCGGGTATTCGTGAGATGATTTTTGTGACGGGGCGCCACAAACGATCTATCGAAGACCACTTTGATACGGCCTTTGAGCTTGAGCACGAGCTAAACCTTGCCAATAAACACAAAATGCTGGAGATGGTGCGTTCCGTTAAGCCTGCAGATATGCAATGCGTTTATGTGCGTCAACCTCAAGCGCTGGGTTTGGGGCATGCAATTTTATGTGCTGAGTCATTGGTGGGGGACGAGCACTTTGCTGTACTACTTGCAGATGATTTAATGGTGGGCAAAACGCCAATACTAAAGCAAATGGTAGGCGTTTATGAGGCGACAGGTGGCTCTGTAATGGCTACCCAGGATGTACCTAAGGCGCAAACTTTTCGGTACGGTATATTAGATGTAAAAGGCAGTACTGAGCAAACCGCACAAATTTACGGCATGATTGAAAAGCCCGATCCCGAAGAGGCGCCATCAACCTTGGCGGTTGCCGGTCGTTACATATTATCCCCCAGCGTATTTAACAAAATTCGTACACAACCGAAAGGTGCTGGCGGCGAAATTCAACTAACAGACGGTATTGCAGCGCTGTTAAATGACGAGCCGGTGTACTCCTATCGCTACAATGGTCGCCGTTACGATTGTGGCAGTAAGGAGGGGTATATTCAGGCAACGATCGATATGGCACTGGATCGGGCTGATTTATCGGATGCGGCACGTAGCCACATTAAAAATCTGGTGGCGAATAATATCCTGTAACTGTTGTATGAGGCGCCAGTTTTAATAGGACGCTGGCGCCAATTGTTTCTCGAAGCATTGACTATGTGGAAACAGTTGTTACTTGGTACGATTGACGTAAGCAATATCACACACGTTTTACAGATATTTGCCACATGTTTTTAGGCGGGTGAGGGCTTAGTCTGTAGGTGCTGGTTGGGAATACAGCGACGAATAAAGTTTAACTAAAAGCTCGATTCAATCATCACATGGAGGTGTTCAATGCGAAACTTTCGCGCATCCTATCTGTTTGCACTGGCGCTAGTAGCCGGTGTTCTTACTCTCCCATTAACCCATGTTGGTTACGCAGACACGGGCAAGCAAATTGCCGCGGCGCAAACGCAAACAGTCAATATTAATACGGCCAACGCGCAACAGTTGGCAGATGCCCTTAAAGGTGTTGGACTGAAAAAAGCCGAGGCCATTGTTGCCTACCGTAAAACCGTGGGTAAATTTATTAGTATCGATCAGCTCACTGAAGTAAAAGGCATCGGTAAGGCGACTGTTGAGAAAAACAAAGCGCTTATCACGCTGAAGTAGCGATGCCCTGGCGACTCTACCGGTCAGGTGCTTTGAGTGCGGGCAGGGAGCCATTGCCAGTACAGGATGTGACGGCAGCACCCAGGCACCTGTCCCGTAGAGTCGCTTTTGAGTTTACAGCACCTTTACTAGCCCTCCTTTCGCTGTAAACTCTTTTTCCTCTGTCCCCTAACATCTTGTTATTACTGGTATAATCTCGCTTTTGAGGTTCTTTCCAGTGTCCCACCCCCTAGTAATTACCATAGATGGCCCAAGTGGCTCGGGAAAAGGCACGA